>NZ_BPPH01000001.1:0-276595 GCF_021602765.1 Acinetobacter sp. KAM396 | reverse complement strand
TGGTTGTGGCATTACAACCATGAAAGACCACATCTAGCTAACAAAGGAAAGCCACCTCTAATGGCTGCTTAACCTCTACTTTTAACTTCGGTTATTTATGGGAGGATTACCGCATCATTATTAGGATTCATACTATCAGAGCGATCATCGTTAGGTGTTCTAGACATTCTATTTCTCCTATCAAAGTGGTTATCTAGTGATAAGTATCATAGAAGTTATAAAGAAATCATTTCTGGATATAAAAAAGATAAAGTTAGATAATTTTAGATATTTTCATTTAAGTTATTTTTGTAAAGATAAAAGTTAGAAGGAACTAAGAAACTGTAATCAAGATTGATTAAAATATATTTAAATTTACAAAAATTTAAAAATAATCAATAAATATTTGAATTTTAATGCTTATGTTAAAATATATATGGATTTCCATTTTAATTCCTAGTATCGTCAATTAATTGTTGTTGATGCGGTACAGCAATCGCTTCCCATTCCTTTGAAGCAGATTTTTGTACATGATATTAATGCAATTCTAAATCTTCGTTTTAACAAAAAACCAGTGAATTTTACAATTCACTGGCTTTTGCAATGACATTATATATAGCGCATGGGCCGATGAACTACCCATGCGGCATAAAGCAATTAATTAATCGAATCATCCAAGTTTGGAGCTAACCAACGTTTCGCTTCATCTAAACTCCAGCCTTTACGCTGTGCGTAATCTTCAAGCTGATCTAACGAGATTTTACCCGCGTTAAAGTACTCAGAAGCAGGGTTGGCATAGTAGAAGCCGCTCACAGATGAAGGCGGCCACATCGCAAAGCTGCTGGTCAGCTGTGTGCCAATCTTTTCAGTTGAACCTAACCAGTTAAACAGTGTCGCTTTTTCAGAGTGTTCAGGGCAAGCAGGGTAGCCTGGTGCAGGACGAATCCCCACATATTTCTCTTTAATTAGCTCTTCATTGCTCAGTTGCTCATTCGGCTGATAGCCCCAGAATTCTTTACGAATACGCTCATGCAAATGCTCTGCAAAAGCTTCTGCAAAACGGTCACCCAAAGACTGCACCAAAATGGCAGAATAATCATCCCCTTTGGCTTTAAACTCATTGGCCATTTCCTCCGCACCAAAAATCGACACGGTAAAGCCACCCAAGTAATCTTGCCCTTGCTCTGAGGTTGCGACAAAGTCTGCCAAAGACAAGTTTGGTTTACCTGTTACTTTGTCTGACTGTTGGCGAATATGATGGAAGGTATGCGTTACTTGATTACGTGCTGCATCATATACTTGTACTGAATCTGCCGCAGAACGGTTGGCAGGGTAAATCCCAAATACTGCACGTGCATCAAAGCGATTATTTGCAATAATATCTTTGAGCATGGCTTGCGCTTGTTTATATAAGTCGGTTGCAGCTTCGCCCACCACTTCATCTTCCAAAATTTTTGGGAATTTGCCCGCCAAACTCCAAGAAATAAAGAATGGTGTCCAATCGAAGTATGGCAACAAGGTTTCAAGTGGATAATTAGTCAGCACTTGAGTTCCAATTAAGTTTGGTACTGCAGGCGTATAGTTGTCCCAATCAATTTTCAAACCATTATCGATGGCTTCCGCATACGACAATTTCGCGGCTTTAGGCTGTTTATTGGCAATACGTTCACGAATTTTAGCGTATTCCGCACGGTGCTCTGCAACAAAAGCAGGTTTCATTTCAGGAGAGAGTAAGGTTGTCGCAACACCAACGGCACGCGAAGCGTCGGCAACGTAAATGACGGCATCGTTTGAGAACTGTGGATCAATTTTAACCGCAGTATGTGCTTTAGATGTGGTTGCGCCACCAATCAACAATGGAATGTTAAAGCCTTTACGCTGCATTTCTTTAGCAACAAAAACCATTTCGTCTAAAGATGGTGTAATTAAGCCAGACAAGCCAATAATATCGACTTTTTCATCAATAGCCGTTTGCAAGATTTTCTCAGCAGGTACCATTACGCCTAAATCGACAATATCATAACCATTACAGCCCAAGACCACGCCAACAATGTTTTTACCAATGTCGTGTACATCGCCTTTCACCGTTGCCATCAAGACTTTACCTTTAGACTGACCTTCGGTTTTTTCAGCTTCGATATACGGGTTGAGCCATGCAACGGCTTGTTTCATTACACGCGCAGATTTCACCACTTGTGGCAGGAACATTTTACCTGCACCAAACAAATCACCGACCACGTTCATGCCATCCATTAACGGGCCTTCAATCACATCTAATGGACGTTTGGCTTTTAAGCGTGCTTCTTCTGTGTCTTCATTAATAAAGGTGGTGATGCCTTTCACTAAAGCGTATTCAAGGCGCTTTTCAACAGATTCGTTTCGCCATTCCAAGTTTTCTTCGGCTTTTTGTGCACCTGACTGACCACGGTATTTTTCTGCTACTTCGAGTAGTTTTTCTGTGGCATCCTGACCGCTTTCACCTTGGTTCTGGTTCAGAATAACCGCTTCAACCGCATCTTTTAGTTCTTTCGGGATATCATCATAAATGGCTAGCTGACCGGCGTTCACAATCCCCATGGTCAAGCCTTGTTTAATCGCATAGTACAGGAACACGGCATGAATCGCTTCACGCACAGGCTCATTACCACGGAAGGAGAACGACACGTTAGAAATACCGCCAGAAATCATGGCATGTGGCAGGTTTTGTTTAATCCAGCCCGTAGCTTCAATAAAATCGACGGCGTAATTGTTATGTTCTTCAATACCTGTCGCAACTGCAAACACGTTCGGGTCAAAAATAATGTCTTCGGCAGGGAAGCCAACATCATTGACCAAGACATCATAAGAGCGTTTACAAATTTCGCGTTTACGTGCTGCAGTGTCGGCTTGTCCGACTTCGTCAAAGGCCATAACAATAACTGCTGCGCCGTATTGGCGGCAGAGGCGGGCTTTTTCGACAAACTCGTCATAGCCTTCTTTTAAGGAAATAGAGTTGACAATGGCTTTACCTTGTACACATTTCAAGCCTGCTTCAATGATTTCCCATTTAGAGGAGTCAATCATGATGGGTACGCGAGAAATATCTGGCTCAGAGGCTACCAAGTTCAAAAAGTGCACCATTGCACCTTCTGAATCGAGCATGCCTTCATCCATGTTGATGTCGATGATTTGAGCACCGCTTTCTACCTGTTGACGCGCAACATCTAAGGCTTCGGCAAAGTTTTCTTCACGAATTAAACGCAGAAATTTTTTAGAACCTGTAACGTTGGTACGTTCGCCCACGTTTACAAATAAAGAATCATCATAAATGTTAAATGGTTCTAAACCACTTAAACGGCAAGCAGGTTTAATGTTTGGAATTTTACGTGGTGGAATGTCTTTTACTGCATTGTAAATCGCGCGAATATGATCAGGTGTTGTACCACAGCAACCGCCTGTAATATTGATCAAGCCACTTTCAGCAAATTCTTTGAGGAAAGCTGCAGTTTCTTCAGGCGTTTCGTCATAGCCACCAAATGCGTTGGGTAAGCCTGCGTTCGGGTGCGCAGAAACAAATACATCGGCAACGTCTGAAACGGTTTTGACGTGTGGACGCATGGCATCTGCACCCAAGGCACAGTTAAAACCAATAGAAAGTAAATCGCCATGACGTACCGAGTTCCAGAACGCTTCTGCAGTTTGTCCCGTTAATGTACGTCCCGAAGCATCGGTAATGGTACCTGAAATCATTAACGGCAATTCACGCCCGAGCTGTTTAAACACTTCTTTTACTGCAAAAATCGCGGCTTTACAGTTTAAGGTGTCAAATACAGTTTCAATGAGCAGGATATCTGCACCCCCTTCAATTAAGGCATGCGCAGCTTCAATATAGTTTTCTTTGAGTGCATCAAATGTAATGTTACGAAATGCAGGGTCGTTTACATTGGGTGAAATTGAACAAGTACGTGATGTAGGCCCAAGTACACCTGCCACAAAACGTGGTTTGTCTGGTGTTGAATATTTTTCACAGGCTGCTTTGGCTAAACGGGCTGCTTCACGGTTAATTTCTGGAACCAAATCTTCCATGTGATAGTCAGACATGGAAACGCGCGTGCCGTTAAAGCTATTGGTTTCGATAATGTCTGCGCCCGCATCTAAATAGGCTTCGTGAATGCCCTGAATAATTTGCGGTTGAGTCAGTACCAATAAATCGTTGTTGCCTTTGAGGTCATGTGCCCAATCTGCAAAACGTTCACCACGATAATCGGCTTCTTCCAATTGATGGCGTTGAATCATAGTACCCATAGCACCATCGATAATTAAAATTCTTTGGGCAAGAAGCGCTTTCAGGGTGGTAAGCGTGGACATAAAAAACCCTTTATGACTGAATCCGAAATGAGCGGTATTTTAGCAGAGTTCGCAAGGCTTTCGTGCACTTGAAGCGACCAGAGCGAGTGTAAGTCGTAAAAATAGTGCATAAAGCGGTATTTTTAGAATTTGGAGGGGGAGTGTACTGTAGGTTTTGATCCCAAATAAAAGCAGTGATGATACGTATTCTAATTTTAATTTTCTTTGATGCGTCATCGCTTTGTCATATTGCTCAGGCAAAATTGGCTCAACTTGAAATTTGTCTGAACTTTTAGACAAATATGACAACCGTGTAATAAATCTAAATTTGAGAGAATGGCATAAGGAAAGTAGGTTTATTTATTCTAAGTGTTTAAATTTAAATATTTATTTTATTTTTATGCACCTAAAACACAGCTTAAAGTGTGAAAATAAAGTATGAAAGTTGCTTTATATAGCAGCTCTTTGTCATATAATTGTCACAATTTAATTGAACAATAAGGGGATTTTAAATCCTCTTTTCTGCTTGCATGAATTCTAAACCAACTCCTGTAGATTCAGCGCACAAGTCGATTACTAAATCGACCAATGTTCATGTGCCTACACCGAAATTTTTTATGCCGGTGTTTTTAACGATCATCGTTTCTACCCTTATTTATATTGGTTTCCAATTGTCTGCGGACTTATCCCACGTACCTGCGTTAAGCATGTACTCGGTGATTTTATTGGCGACCGCTTTATTCATTGCCTTAGGCTTTGAATTTGTGAATGGTTTCCACGACACAGCCAACGCTGTGGCAACGGTCATTTATACCAATGCTTTGTCTGCACCTGTGGCAGTAATGTGGGCGGGTTTCTGTAACTTCCTTGGGGTGATGGTCGCCAGTGGTGCAGTTGCCTACGGTATTATTGCTTTGCTTCCAGTCGAACTGATTATGAATGTTGGTTCAGGTGCAGGTTTTGCCATGGTGTTTGCCATGTTGATAGCCGCAATTGTCTGGAACTTGGGAACGTGGTTCTTCGGTATTCCTGCTTCAAGTTCACACACTTTAATCGGTTCGATTTTAGGTGTGGGGATTATGAACTACTTGCTTAACTCAGGTGCAGGCGCTAGTGGCGTAGACATGGAACAAGTCATGAAAGTTGGTAAGGCTTTATTGTTCTCGCCATTAATTGGTTTTGCCTTTGCTGCGATTTTGTTCCTCTTGGTGAAAAAAATCTTCAAGAAACAAATGGAGTTATTCCAGCCACCTGAAGGTAATAAACCACCACCACCCCTGATTCGTGCCATTCTCATTTTTACCTGTACTGGGGTAAGTTTTGCGCATGGTTCAAATGATGGTCAAAAAGGCATGGGTTTAATCATGTTGATTTTGATCGGGATTGTGCCTTTGGCGTATTCGTTAAACAAAGAGTTAGGCCAAAACCACATCCAATCGTTCCAGCAGCTTTCTACGCAAACGGCTGATGTGATTTATGCACAACATGTCGATATGCCAGATGAGAAAGCGCGTCAGATTATTACTAGTTATATTCAGACCAAAGAAATTACTCCTGAAGTCGTGCCTGCTTTGGCAAGCTTAACCGATCATTTGGGTGAGCGAGTGGGTCAATATGGCAATTTAAAAGACGTGCCTGAAGCTGAAGTGGCAGAAATGCGTAACGATATGTATTTAAGCACCACTTCGTTTAAGCGCTTAGACAAAGCCAATGCCTTGCCTGAAATGTCGGAAGAACAGAAAAAAGTGGTTAAAAGCTACCGTAGCCATTTAGATTCGTTCCTACAATACATTCCAACTTGGGTCAAAGTTGCCGTTGCCTTAGCACTAGGCTTGGGTACGATGGTTGGCTGGAAACGTATTGTGGTGACCGTTGGCGAACGTATTGGTAAGCAGCACATGACTTATGGTCAGGGTATGTCTGCCGAGCTTGTGGCCATGTCAACTATTGCTGCTGCAGATGGTTTGGGGATGCCAGTTTCGACTACACATGTACTGAACAGTGCGGTGGCAGGTACGATGGTGGCAAATAAATCAGGTCTGAATTTCCAGATGGTTCGCACGATTCTTTCTGCATGGATTTTCACACTACCTGCAACAATTTGTTTATCGGGTAGCTTGTTCTGGTTGTTCTTAAAAGTGTTCTAATCCATTCTCAACTTTTTTGAGTGTTTGAAAAAAGCGCTGTGATGATACAGCGCTTTTTTTATACCTGCAGATCAGTCTAGAGAAATATTTGCAGGCAAGTTTTTGAATAGATAGATTAGCGGTTTACATTACTTTTTAAATTTTTGGATGACTTTGTCCAGCGGTAATTTATCTGCAGCAAAGCCATAGAGCGCAGCGAAAGGTAGGGCCGTTCGTGCCAAATACGCCACGCGCCACAATCCACCATGGTTCGCACCTTCCATCATCAATTCGAGCGGATGCTCAAGTTTCACTTCAGGATTGGCTGCCGAGTTTGGATTGCGTAAGTCATGAATCCACAATGCCGCCATAATCGCATTGGTGGTTTCAGGGCTAAATGCTTCAACATCAAACAAACTTGCGCCACTAAATGCTGCTTTGAGTAATGGATTTTTGGTCACAGAGTGTGTGGTGGTCGAAGGTGCAATATTGATGCTGACATGCTGTCCTTGATGACGGGCTAAAATTGCACGCCATTGCTGGATGCGTTTTGCCAAAGCATAGTTTGGTCCTTGTTCCACTACCAAACAGTCGGCAATACCATAATGTTGACCATTGTCTGAAGCAATCAAATGGTGCAGATTTTTTTGAAAAAAATGGCTGCGTGAAAGGGTTTCAATACTTTTGGTGAGTAGCTTTTGCCCTTGCGAACGCTGCTGAAATTTCTCTGCTGATGCACTAATCACTTCTTCAGGAACAGCATAAACATCGGTTGGGGTACACATAAACATAAGGCTGCTGTCAGCTTTATGTTCGCTAACATATTGCATAATGGCATCCATCGCCATCGCAACACGCACGTGTTTTTCACCATCCAAATAAGCAATGGCTGCTAAATCTAGCGTTTCAGATTTTTGGGCTAACCATTGTGCAATTTCTGGGGTTTGCGTGAGCAGATTTGCACCCAATTGTTCTGTTAAAACGTCAAATGGAGTATCTGCCGCGAGTTGTGTTGTACTTGGTGCGTATAAGGTAGCATTGCCTTGTTGCACAGTGTTTAGAATTTTATTCCACACACGGCTGTTTGGTAAATCGACTGCAATAATATTGGCTTTCCATTTGGCTAGCCATGTGAGTGGACCTGCTTCTGATGCTGCACCAAATAGCACCATATTACGGTCAGACAAATCAAACCATTCGGGATGCGCTACTGCTGCATTTAACGCTTCGGCATGACTGGGTTCAATAATGCCAGCTGCGAGCCAAATTGCAATTTGATCTAGCAGAGCTTGACCTTGTAACTTTTTCCCACGATACGGTACATACCATTCGGGTGCTGATTGGCTGCTGCCTTGTAATTTAAAGGTATGTAAAGTTTCAGTAGGCAAGAGCATGACATCTTTCAGCACATATTTTTGCTCATGACGATAAAACTCAAAACTTTGATGCGCTTTTCTTAACCCATCTTCTGCAATTTGAATGGCGTTAGCTTGTTTACGAATACCGTTGATCACAAGGGCTTTAAAATGTTTTGGATAGTGCTTACGCCAGTTTTTTTCTGCCAAAGCATCAACGGAGCTTTGATGATCGACTGTGGCTAAGGCTTCGGCAATAATCTGTTTGCCCGTGTTTGAGGTGCTGGGTTTATGTTTTTTTGGATGAATTGGGAACTGTAAGCCATCGTAAGAAGTGGACATGCAAAAACTCGCAAACTAAATTGAAATTAATATACAGATGTATACATTATCTATGCCAAGTTGCGATATGGGGTAGCAAAAACTACCAAAATTGAGTGAAATTTGAATAAAAAAACCTTCACGAAGTGTAAAGGTTTTTAATGTGAATGAAATGTTGTTGAGATTTAAAGGTTAGTGTTTAAATGCCTAGGTTCGAATCATAAATGAGTCTGATGCTGTATCAACAATGTTTAATTCACTCAGACCAACAGCTTAACAACGTCCTTTTTTCGCCTGACCTGGAGGACAAAAATCACCATCACCATGCGGATGTTGGTGTGGATAATAGCCTTTCGGGTAGATCGTGCGGTCAGGATCAATCACCACACTGCCTTCAGGGGTATGTACGGCACAGGCGCTTAATCCTAGACTGAGTAACAGGGCGCTTAGAAGTGCAAACTTTTTCATGGCTGACTCCTGATTGCTTGATAGTTTTAGTCTTTATATTCTTAGTATAAGTGCTTGTCGAGTAACTGCATGTTATTTGTTGTGTGCTTTATGCTGTATTGGATCATTCAGATGCTTTCATCAATCAAAAATACTTATCAGCAGTTCATAAAATGACGATTGAAAGTCGTTTTTCCCAATGATAGAGGCTGAAGATGAGAGGCAATAAATGATGGTGTTAAGCGGATTTATGAAAGCAGTCTATTGACGGATTTGAAAATTCTTTAAAGTAGCAACGACTCAGTGGTAGATGTACCGAGTCGTTATAGTTTCAAAAGTTAAAACGGCAGTTGCGCCAGTTTATTCAGGAAGTGAGGCAAGATGCGTGGTTCAATTAAAATAGTCACAATCACACCATAGGCCGCACCCCATAAATGCGCACTGTGATTAATATTGGAATTGCCGCGTTTACCCGACCAAATGCTATACGCTACATACAGTATTGCAAAAAAAATGGCAGGCACTGGAATAAAGAACACGAAAATCAACTTCCACGGCTCAAACAAAATATAGGCAAACAACACCGCAGATACAGCACCAGATGCGCCTAAGCTGGCCCAACGATGGTCATTTTTATGCTTTAAATAACTTGGAATAATCGCGGCGATTAAACCACCCAAATAGAATAAAACAAAGCCTAAATCATAGACGTATTGGCGATAAAAACTTTCAATAATGCTGCCAAAGAAAAACAGGGTAATCATATTGAACAGCAAATGCGCACCATCGGCATGCACAAAACCATGGGTAATGAAGCGGTCATATTGACCACGTTGCATAGCAGGCGGCCAAAAAATCAGACGATTCATTAATTCTTGTTTGGAAAACGCCAACATAGACACAATGACCGTAATAATGATAATGGTCACGGTATGATTAAAAGGTAAATCGAGCATAAACGCCTATTCTTTTACTTGAATTCTGCGTTAATAATGCATCAAAACTGAGTTAGAGTCGAACTTTAGGAATAAATCCGACAATTTTGGTTGATTTTTTTTTATTGCCCCGCATCTTAAGTTAAAATAGCCACTTCAGCTTGAGGAAATTATTGTTATGTCGACTGAGAACAGCAGCACAGCAGTTGTAGATGAAATTCCAAACTTATTGATTACGCCAACTGCTCAAGAGTATTTGAAGGATTTATTGGCAAAGCAAAATACACCAGGTATTGGTGTGCGTGTTTTTGTGGAAAATCCTGGTACACCGCGTGCTGAATGTTGCATGGCTTATAGTGCGCCCGATGAAGTTGTACCTACAGACTACAAACAGGAATATCCAGACTTTCCTGCGTTTATTGATACGCCGTCAATTCCGTATTTATTGGATGCCGTAATTGACTACAACAAAGACCGTTTTGGTGGTCAATTGACTTTCCGTGCACCTAACTCAAAAGTGCCACGTGTAGGTCCAGATGCTTCGTTAGAAGAACGCATTACTTATGTTTTACAGTCTGAAATTAACCCAGGTTTAGCAGGGCATGGCGGTAACTGTGCTTTGGTTGAAGTGGTGGAAGATGAAGAACATGGCTTAACTGCAGTATTGAAATTTGGTGGCGGTTGTCAGGGCTGTTCAGCGATTGATGTGACTTTAAAGCAAGGTGTAGAAACGACCTTGAAACAACACGTACCTGAATTAATGCGTGTGGTGGATCAGACTGACCACAGCCAATCTGAAGGTGCTTATTTTAAATAAGTTTTAATCTGGCTAAAAATAACCTCCTAAATTTTTAGGAGGTTATTTTTTATCTGAAATCGCCAGTAGACTCTAATTATTTGTTTGTAAATTTAAAATTTGTTGTGCTGCTTCAGAATAATAAAATTTCTCTAAATAATAACGTGCACGTTGTTTTAAATAGCCTTCAGCAATCATTTTCTGAATGACGGGATTTAATAATTGTTGTAATTGTTGCTGGACTAGAGCTTCATCAATATTTAAGTCGTGTAATAGCAAATCAAAAGGGCGCGCTTGATTGCGTACATACCACGCATGCACCCCATCATGCACTTGCTGTTTCAAATACTCACTTTGACGCAAGTGATCCCAAATTTCATGTCCTAAATTGACAGTTTGAGATAGGTCTTGCACTTCAATATAATTTTTTAAAACAGAAAGCGGTAAGTCTTTAATTCTGTGCCATAAATTAGCTTGGAAGTGATACAGCTTTTCATCATCAAAATGTTGATTAAGCACCGATTCGCTCATTTGAGTCAGCTTCTGCACATTTTTTTGCAAATAATGCTGAATGGCTTGGTCTAAATTGGTATCAGTGACACTTTCCAAAACCGATTTACCCATTTTCATAAAGCGTGATACACCAGGCACGCTTTTGGCGATCACCGAATTATCCATATAATCTTGAATGGAATGTTGAATGAGTTGGGTAATCATGGCGGCAAAGGCAGGATTATTCACCACGGTTTTAATCAAACGCTGACGATGTCCACTTTTACTTGCAACATATTGTGCAATTTTGTCGATGGTTAGCACAGGTATCACGTCGGCAATTTTACTGCTGTCATTAACAGGGTGTACCAGTGCAA
This sequence comes from Acinetobacter sp. KAM396, assembly GCF_021602765.1. NCBI lineage: Bacteria > Pseudomonadati > Pseudomonadota > Gammaproteobacteria > Moraxellales > Moraxellaceae > Acinetobacter > Acinetobacter sp. KAM396. The sequence continues at coordinate 265,441 of NZ_BPPH01000001.1, read as the reverse complement.
AACGAATATGCTCAGCAATTTGTTCCACAAAAAAAGAACTGGCAGGCGTATTTAAAATTTGTTGTTGAATCAGTTGATGAATGGCTTCCGACGTCCATAGATCTTGTAAAGTTTGTTTGCGAAACCATTGGTAAAACTGCACAAACTCAGTTTGTATCGTTTCACTTTGGTTAAATTCTTGATCTAAAAAATCAAGCTGAGCGTCAATCAGTTGCTCAATGATGGGATGTTTCTGCATAAAGGTTTTATATAATAATTAATTTAGAGGAATCAGTTTATCAGCAAGGGGATTTTTTAGGTTCTGTGTTTTAGACAGAAACGGCAAATAATATTGTGCGACTTGTTTTTCGGCTTCCAATAAAGGCATGTGTCCAACATTATTGAGAATCAAGGGTTTTTCGGCGCGTTTGAGTAAAGACTGTAACTCATTCGCCACTTCAACATTTATAATGCGATCTTGTTTACCCCACAAAATCAGGGTTGGTGCTTCAATTGATCCTGCTAAACGTGCAAATGAGTCAGGAGTATAAATGCGGTTGAGTTTGACAATTTGCTCAATGGCTTTACGGGTTTGTTCCGAGCGTGAAATTAGGGCTTCTTCTTGCGCATGTTGAATTTGTGAGGTGATAGCAGGCGGGTTTTGCATGATTTGTTTAGCAATGTTGGCTAAATCACCATGTTTGCTCACAATTAAGTCATTTAAAGATAATGGGTTTTTGGTGTAAGGCGTATTGGCAAGTTTATATATTCCTGCACTATTGAGTAAAAATAAACTTTGCGTATCAAAGGGGTATTGCGAGGCATACAATGTTGCAATTGGGCCGCCTAAAGAATGTCCTGCCACATGTAAGTTTTCTTCACAGTCAATTGCTTCAATAAATTGACGCAGTTGTGAAGTTACGTTCGGTACTGAATTATCAAAATTGCTTGGTGTTTTGGTGTCACCGCTATTGGGTAAATCTGGAATAATCACATGATAATGCGGTGTTAAAAATTCTGCGACACGGTTCCAATTATCACGTGTGCCTGCTAAACCATGAATCAACAAAATTGTGGGTTTGCTTTGCGAGCCACCTTCATTATAGCTCCAAACGACATCTCCAACACGAATTCTTTTAGAGGTGAGTCCTGCCTGTTTGCGCTGTTGCTGCAAGTGATGTTGTAATAATTTAAGTTCAGTCGCGTTGTTGCTATTAATATTATTGTTTTTTGTGAAAGTATATTGATTAGGCGCAGCACTATGCACAAGGCAAGATGTACTTAGTCCCAAAGCCAAAAAAATCGTATGTAGATAACGTGATCGAATACATTTCATCAAAACGTCTTCCCCTGACGAACCAAAAACAGGCTCCAATAATGGTCGGCATTAGCTCTTAGATCTAATTGCACATCTGTAATCTGTCTATTGTAGGCGATTAAAAATGAAAGTCATCCATTGCTTTTTGACCAAAGCTTTGAAATTGGTAGAAAATGTGACATATCTCTATAAAAAGTGAAAAAATTTATAACAAAAATGAATAAAGAAAAGCGCGGTTGTATATTTTTTTGCAAGTGACATTCATAAAGACTGGCTTTAGAATATTCCAACTTCAAAGATCGGTGGTAAATCAAGAATGCTAACAGCTCAAGAAGCTTTAGAACGTCTTAAACAAGGAAACCAACGTTTTGTTTCTGGTGATACCAAACATCCGAAGCAATTGTCGCACCAACAACGTGCAGAAATGGCAGAAGACCAAAATCCTTTTGCCATTATTTTAGGATGTTCAGATTCACGTGTCCCTGCAGAAATGGTATTTGACCAAGGATTGGGTGATCTTTTTGTAATTCGTGTTGCGGGCAACGTGGTTGCGCCATCACAGGTAGGTAGTGTTGAATTTGCGGCAGAGCGTTATGACTGTGCTGTGGTTGTTGTCTTAGGACACAGTCACTGTGGTGCAATTCAAGCGACAATTGATACTTTAATGTGCCCAGACTGTCCACCATCGGCAAATTTAATGTCGATTGTGAACCGTGTTCGCCCTTCAGTTGAAACCTTAATGCAGACTGAACTGAAAAATGATTTGGCGAAATTGTCTAAGCATGCAGTACGTTCCAATGTATTTGCATCGGTAAATCAATTGCGTCATGGTTCAGCAGTTTTAGAAAACCTGATTGAACAAGGTCAGTTGAAAGTAGTCGGTGCAGAATATTCACTGGAAACAGGTGAAGTGGTTTTTTTTGATTTTTAATCCGAACCGCACAGCAATTAGACTTTCCTCAAAGGCGCTTTATAAAGCGCCTTTGATATATGGATAAGCATTATTCAATAAAATAGGCTGAGCTTTGGCATTTGGGTGAATTAAATCTTTTTGCATCAATTGCTTATTGCCTGCCACACCCTCCAAAAAAAACGGCAACAATTTGACTTTATATTGCTGACTCACCACTTTATAGTTATTTTCAAATGCTTTGCTATACGCCGAGCCGTAATTGGGTGGCATTTTCATCCCAAAAATCACCACTTTCGCTTTGGCTTTTTGGCTGTGCTGAATCAGGTTCGCTAAATTTTTTTGAATCATTTGTGGTGGTTGTCCACGCAAGCCATCATTCCCGCCTAACTCAATGACTACAACGTCTGGACGATGGGTCTGTAGCAATTTAGGCAGACGAGCCAAAGCACCACTGGTGGTTTCGCCACTGACACTTGCATTGACCACTTTATGCTCTTTCGGATACTGTTGTTCTAAACGTTTTTGCAATAAGAGAACCCAACCTTGTTGTGGTTGTATGCCGTAACCTGCACTCAAGCTGTCACCTACAATCATAATGGTTTTTGCAGATACCACGAATGGGCTGAAACATAGTCCAAGCAGCAACACACGCGGGAAGACACGATTAGTTAGATTGCGATTTTGCATAATGGGAAACATATGACTCAAAACACTAAAGAATCTAATATCATGCCACAAACGATTATTTCTGCCCAAAATTTGACACAAAAGATACAACTTGCACAAAAACAATTGACCATTTTTGAGAATTTAAACCTCGATATTCAAGCAGGTGAACAAGTCGCCATTACAGGTCGTTCGGGTTCGGGAAAATCGACCTTATTGGGTATTTTGGCAACTTTAGATCAAGCCAGCAGTGGAAAATTACTGGTTTGTGGTGAGTCAATTGCAGAATTAAATGAAGAACAACGTGCAGAAGTTCGTTTAAAGCATATTGGTTTTGTGTTTCAGTCTTTTCAGTTGTTGCCGCATTTAACTGCGCTAGAAAATGTGATGTTGCCCCTACGTTTGCAGGAAAAATTTAAATATGCAGCAGCAGAACAAAAAGCGCTGAATTTGCTGAAACGTGTGGGTTTAGAGCGTCAGGCACAGCAAACGCCGAAAGTGCTTTCGGGAGGCGAGCAACAACGTGTCGCCATTGCACGCGCTTTAATTCGTGAACCTAAAATTATTTTTGCCGATGAACCGACAGGAAATTTGGATGGTGAAACTGCAACTGAAATTGAGCAGTTGCTATTTGAGTTGAACCGCGAGTTGGGCACAACCTTGGTGTTGGTCACGCATGACCCGAAACTAGCAGCACAATGTCAGCGCCATTACGCCTTAATTGATGGACAATTGGTTGAGCAATTTGCAGCTAAGCCAACTGCTGCCATAACAGGAGGATGAAATGAACGCATTATTTCATCCACTGTTAAAGCAGAGTTTTAAAAGCAGTGGTGTCTACTTATTGATTATTGCGCTGACTTTGGCGATTAGCGCGACTACAGCCTTAAAGTTTACTAATGAGCAAATTCAAAATGCAGTGGCGTTGCAAGCGGCAGAAATGCTGGCGGGTGATTTAGTACTGAGTGACAATGAACCGATTGAACAAGACTGGCAGGATCAGGCGACTGCACATCAATTACAACAGTCGAATGTGACTGTATTTAGTTCGATGGCACATACTCAAGCGCAATTTGTGATGGTGAATGTCAAAGCGATTGAGCAAAATTTTCCGCTACGCGGTGCGTTGCGGGTCAGTCCTGCAGCGGACAAGATTCAGTCTGGCAAAATTTGGCTGAGCCAACGTGCTATGGATTTACTTCACGTTAAACTGGGTGAAACGGTGAATATTGCCGATGCAGCATTTACCGTGACTGCCAAAATCGAACACGATTCTAATCAGGAACTCGGTTTTTCAGGTTTTTCGCCGACAGTGATAATTTCACAGGCTGATGTAGCACGTACCCACGCCATTCAAGTGGGTAGCCGTATAGATTACCGTTTGTTGTTGGCAGGCAGCGCCAAAGATACGCAAAATTTTGAGCAGTATTTTAAAACGCATACACAGCAGCCTACACAGGCACAGCAAACAGCCAACCCTGAACAAAACTTTGAAGAACAAAGCAGTTTAAGACTACGCAATGCCAGTGAAGGCAATACGCGCTTAATGCGCCCAATTGCCAATTTAGATACCTTTTTACAGTTGGCTAACATCCTGACCATTTTATTGTGCGGGATTGCGATTGGTTTGACCAGTCAGCGTTATGTGCAACAAAATCAGGATCATATCGCCTTATTACGTTGTATTGGTGCGAGTAAACGTCAAATTTTAGCCGCTTATTTGGCGTTGCTGGCTTTGGTCTTAATTATCGCTATGGGCATTGGCAGTATTTTGGGCGTGATCTTGGGCTATGCTTTGTTGCAAATCATGCTGCAACTGATTCCGCATTTGGACATTCAATTTTCAGCCATAGAAATGTTGCTTGGGCCATTGCCAATTGCCATGCTCACCAGTGCTGTAGTGTTGTTGGGTTTTGTACTGCCTAATTTATTGCAATTACTGAATACCGCACCGATCCGGGTGATTCGCCAACAAGACAAAAACATGCGCGCTTGGTGGTGGATGCTGCTGACAGGAACGCTAAGTCTGATCGTATTTTGTGTGGTCTTGACCGAAAGTGTAGTGCTCAGTGCATGGGTGATTGGCGCGATTATTGCGTTGTGTGTGTTGCTGTATGGGGTGGTGTGGGGTGTATTAAAATTAATACGTCATTCTAAAGGTAGAGTCGCAGCGTATATTCGTGCGCCTGCTGTCACGGCCTTTCAAATTACCGCATTGGCTTTAGGATTAAGTTTGATTACGGTACTTGCAGTGTTGCGTACTGACTTGTTAGATCGTTGGCAACAACAATTGCCCGAAGGAACACCCAATCAGTTTGTTTACGGCTTACCACCGTTTGATATGCCTGAATTTCAACAACAACTCGCGCAGCAGCAGTGGAATAGTACGCCACTTTATCCAAATATACGTGGGCGTTTGGTTGCCAAAAATGATCAACCTTTTGCCGAAGCCTTAATTCAGCAAAGCAATACGTTAAGTCGCGAACTCAACCTGACACAGTCGGATCGTTATCCTGCCGATAATGTGATTGTGAATGGGCAAGCCAATTTTAGTGCAGTGGGGCAAGTCTCAGTAGAAGCAGATACGGCTGCCGAGTTGGGTATTCAAATTGGAGATCGGCTCAGTTTTAGTCTTCCTGAAGGCATACTTGAAGCCGAAGTGATTAATCTGCGTACGGTTGAGTGGGAAAGCTTTAGTCCAAATTTTTTCTTTATTTTTTCACCGCAAACTATGGATGAAAATGCAGGCAGTTATTTGGGTAGTTTCTATGTACCTGATGCAGATAAACCGAAACTGATTCAATTGATTCAGCAATTTGCCAATACAGTGTTTATAGATGTCAGCCTAATTTTGGATGAAATTAAACGTATTGTGAATGTGTTGGTGCAGATCATTACCATCTTAGCCATTTTGGTAAGTGTCTCTGGGTTACTGGTTTTGGTCGCGTGTTTAAACTTGTTGATGGATGAGCGCAAACGCGAAGTGGCATTGCTGCGTTCTTTTGGCAGTTCTAAACAAAAACTCAAACGTATGTTGAGTCTAGAAATTGGTTTTATGGGGTTTATTGCAGGAGTTGTGGCGTGTTTATTTGCCGAAGTGATTAGTGCTGTTGTCAGTTACCGCATGGATTTAATGCTGCAACCGCATTGGGAAATCTGGCTGATTTTGCCTGTATTTATGACCGTGTTGTGCGCCTTGATTGGTCGTTATCGTTTAAGTTATTTGTGCGATATTCCACCACTACAAAGTTTAAGAGAGATGAATCAGTCCTGATTCATCTCTCTTTTATAGTGTTTTGCTAGTTGTAAAAGTTGATGGTTCAACCCAGACTGCGTTGCATCATGCTTAGTAGTTCTTGCCAAAGGGGTTGAATTGGGGCAAGCAGTTGATGGCAATACCAGTAAAAGGTAGCACAGCTCAGTGGTGCAAGAAGCATCGCAAAACCGTTCACTAAGTTACTGTGTTTGCTGCGTTGTCCAAGGTACCATATGAGTGTCATGGCTGCGCCCATGAGCATGCCGCCAATATGTGCAGCATTATTAATGCCACTGATCATAAAGCCCATGCCTAAATTCAGTGCCATCACTATCACTAAGGTTTTGCCATCCAACAGAAATTTTTGGCGAGGTAATTGGGGCAATAACGCCAATACCGTCAGTGCAGCTCCCAGTCCCATCACTGCACCTGATGCACCTGCACCCACGCTAGGTAACAGCTTTGGATTAGCGACACCTTGTTCGAGCAGGGTATAGCTGTCTTGAATGCTGACATAGCCACTAAGCAGGTTACCCATTAAACCTGCGCAAACATATAACACTATAAAATAAGCACGCCCAAACAACTGTTCACTGACGCTGCCAAAAATATACAAGGCCCACATATTTAACATTAAATGTACTAAACCGAAATGAAAAAACATGCTGCTGAACAGGCGAATGGGTTCCGCCAAAAAGGTTAAAGGTGCATAATCAGCACCCCAGCGTATTGCATCTTGCGGGCTAGGATTGTTAATGTTCATGCCGTTGAGCACTTGCCATGCAAACAAAGCCACGTTTATTGCAATCAGGGCTGCGGTAATCCACCACAGGTGAATTTCAACTTTATTGTTGCGCAGGTTTGGGGGATGTTGGGACATATATTTGAATATTGTGTCGTAGTGATCAATCTAAGCTTAACACGAAAAAATAACGCTTCAGGAGCCATGCACCAAGATGAAAGCTTTTTTTATACGAACTTTGTTAATTCTTGTCAGTGTGGTGCTTTTGGTTCAATTGTGGATTTTTAGCAGCTTGGTGTGGTGGCGTACGCAGCCTGTGCAATCGACTATGATGATGCGTTTGGATTATTGGGCTGAACCGAGCAAGCCTATTCAACATCAATGGCGTGACTATGACCAACTCAGTGACAACTTAAAACGCGCTGTAGTGACTGCTGAAGATGGCAAATTTATGCAGCATCATGGCTTTGACTGGGAGGGTATCCAAACCGCATTAGAACGTAACAAAGATGAAGGCAAGGTTGTTGCAGGTGGTTCCACAATTTCTCAGCAGCTTGTCAAGAATTTGTTTTTATACAATAAGCGCTCTTTTTTGCGTAAAGGGCAAGAAGTTGTGGCAACATGGATGATGGAACGCATGTGGTCAAAGCAGCGCATTTTAGAGGTCTATCTTAACTCGGTAGAATTTGGCGATAATATTTATGGCGCCGAAGCTGCGGCACAGCATTATTTTGGCAAAAGTGCAAAAAGTTTAAGCCGTGACCAAGCTATTTTTTTGGCTGCGATATTAACTAATCCCAAATATTTTCAAGAACACCGTAATGCGGGGGCATTAAAAGCCCGTAAACAGATGGTGCAGCGTTATATGCGTTATGCGGAAATTCCTTAAATTGAGGGAAAACAAACTATAAATGTCAAAACATTCGCAAAGCCTAATTTTTTAGGCTTTTTTTATGAAAATGTCACAAAATTGAAGCATACTTGTAGCAGTGCCAAACATTTTAAAAAGCATAGGTGGGTATGAATACGGCAATAGGCGCGACTCCTGCGCAACCAGAATATACATATAATGATCGCTACATTAACCGCGAACTGTCTATTTTAGATTTCCATTTGCGCGTGCTTGAGCAAGCTGTAGATCCGTTGCATCCTTTGTTGGAACGCATGAACTTCCTGCTGATTTTTTCACGTAATTTGGATGAGTTTTTTGAAATTCGTGTTGCGGGCATGATGGAACAATTGGACTTGGGCAATGAAAGCCGAAGTCCAGATGGTTTAACGCCTAAACAGGTGTTAGATCAAATTTCTAAAACAGCACATGCTGCCATTGAACGCCAGTACCGTATTTTGAATCAGGAAATTTTGCCAAAATTACGTGAAGAAGACATTTGTTTCTTACGTCGCGGTGAATTAACTCCTGCACAATCGGCATGGGTGAAAAAATATTTCCAAGAGCAAGTTGCCCCTGTATTAACCCCAATTAGCCTAGACCCTGCACATCCATTCCCACGCTTGGTCAATAAAAGTCTGAACTTTATTGTGACTTTGGAAGGTAAAGATGCTTTTGGTCGTCAAATTGATTTGGCGGTTGTTCCAGCACCACGTTCTTTACCACGAGTAGTCCGTTTACCCGATGAACTTACAGGCGGTAAAGAACACCACGTCATGCTTTCTGCGATTATTCACGAGCATGTGTCAGACTTGTTCCCAGGGATGACCGCAACAGGTTGTTATCAATTCCGTGTGACCCGTAATGCAGATTTGGCGTTAAATGAAGATGTAGAAGATTTGGCTAAAGCCCTAAAAGGCGAATTAAACTCACGCCGTTTTGGTCGTGCAGTTCGTTTGGAAGTCACGCAGAACTGCCCAAAAGCCATTTATCATTATTTGTTAGATGAGTTTGATCTTGAAGAAGAACAACTTTATAAAGTAGATGGCCCGGTGAATTTGGCACGTTTATTGTCTAATTTTAAACGTCCGCATTTACGTTATGATTCACATACACCCGCCATTCCAAAGGTTTTAAAAAAGTCTGAAAATATTTTTTCAGCAATGCAAAAACAAGACATTTTACTGCATCATCCGTTTGAATCTTTTGCACCTGTGATTAATTTGCTGCGTGAAGCTGCACGTGATCCACAAGTCTTGGCGATTAAACAAACTTTGTATCGCAGTGGCGCAGATTCTGAAATTGTGCAAGTGCTTGCAGAAGCTGCACGAAACGGTAAAGAAGTAACTGCGGTGATTGAATTGCGCGCACGTTTTGATGAAGAATCCAACATTGCAGTGGCTAACGTGTTGCAAGAAGCGGGCGCTGTAGTTGTGTACGGTATTGTGGGTTACAAAACCCACGCCAAAATGATTTTGGTGGTGCGCCGTGAAAATAATAAATTGGTGCGTTATGTGCATTTAGGCACAGGTAACTATCACGCTGGCAATGCGCGTATTTACACCGATTATGGTTTACTGACCACAGATAAAGAGCTGTGTGAAGATGTGCATCGTATTTTCCAAGAGCTGACAGGCATGGGAAAAATGGCAAAACTGAAAAAGTTATTGCATGCGCCATTTACCCTGCACGCGCAGTTGGTGAATTATATTGATGAAGAAATTGCCAATGCCAAAGCAGGCAAGCCAGCGCAAATTATTGTGAAAGTGAATGCACTGACTGAAATGCAATTGATCAATAAATTGTATGAGGCTTCTCAGGCAGGTGTGCAAATTGATCTTATTATTCGTTCAATTTGCTGTTTGCGTCCAGGCTTGCCAGGTTTATCGGAAAATATCCGTGTGCGTTCGATAGTCGGGCGTTTCCTTGAGCATACCCGTGTCTATTATTTCTCTAATAATGGTAATCCACGTATTTATTGTTCAAGTGCAGACTGGATGGATCGTAATTTGTTTAACCGCGTTGAAGCGTGTTTCCCAATTGAAGATCCAGCCTTGAAAAAACGTATTTATGAGCAGGGCTTATTGACCTATATGCAAGACAATCAACAGGCATGGCTGTTGCAGGGTGATGGAACTTGGGTGCGTGTAAAAGCGGCTGATGGTGAAGAACCACACAATGCGCAGCGAATCCTTACTGATAGTATTGTTTAGTTTAAAACATTTATAGCAGGAAAAAGAGCGATGCCATACATCGCTCTTTTTTCGTCTCAAATATTTATTAAATACTTATATCTTTGATTTATCTTTTATATTGATCAATAATTTAAGAAAAACAGCCCATCGCATCATCCGCATTCATAATTTTCCGATAAATACTTTTTACATAACCATGCACCAGTTGTTCGGAAGCATTCAGGTTGGCAGCAACCTGCTGTGAGGGTAAACCTTGTCCTGAAAGCGCCAATATTTCATGTTCAGTTTTAGAGAGTGTCAAAGAATGGTCATGTGCGACAATGGATTGTTCGCAGGCTAAAATTTCATTGGCTAAGTTACCATCTAGCGGTGATCCGCCACGTAAAATGGTGCGAATCTGGTTTTGCATGCCTGTCGCAGATTGGTCGCTAAAGACATAGGCTGAAATGCCTAAATGAATAGCTTGTAGCAATTGTTTGGGCATACTTGAAGGCAGCACCGCCACAATTAAGGTGTCTTTACGGAAATGTTTGAGATTTTGAATAAAATCAATTTGTGCTTTTGACCAAGACTGTAAATTGATAAATACCAAATTAGGTAAATGTTGCTGCACCATCAACACTGCATTTGTGAGCGATGGGCTGCAAAGTAACACCTCATTTGGGTAGCCAAAATTTTGTAAAATATGGCTTAAATTTTCTGATGCTTCCACCTGATCATCAATCAGCAGAACGGGTACAGGTAAAATGAGATCTCTGTGAATCATGTCAAATACTCCTGTGCTGTTCTATAAATAATTTTGATAAATAGATTTTGCGTGATATTGCTGTAACTGAATACCCTTAGATATAGTGATTATTATATGAAAAGAGTAAATCTAAGTATTTGTTGTTAGGTATTTTTTATCGTTTTGAAAATGTGAGTAAGCTTACTAGAGACTGCTTTTTATTTTAGTTAATATGAACAATGAAATGTTAAATTTGTGTTTAAGAGCACATATTGAAACTTATTTATATTCATAAATCACTTCAACATATTGAACTGCAAAAATATAAGGATTTTTTGAACGAAAATAAAAAGGAGCCATGTTGGCTCCTTAATGAAAAGTAGGTTGGTGTGTCTAAATTGAGTGTGTGTTTTGAGTGATTTTTTGTAAAATCTGTAGCAAAACGTCAAATTCACTTTGTAGCGGTGTACTTTTACGGGTCACCAAAGCCAAAGTACGGCTTGGTGCAGCCTCAATACTTTTGATCTGTATATCTGGATTCGATTTGATCATGGCATTATGAATTGCAATTTCAGGCAATAGAGTAAAGCCCAAATTTGCAGAGACCATTTCAACCAAGGTTGGCAAAGAGCTGGCTTTTAAACGTTGATCGTTTTTACGTTCACCAATTGGGCAGGCACTTAAAGTGTGGTCGCGTAAGCAATGACCTTCTTCAAGTAGCATTAAACGCGATAAATCCAAATCATCTAAAGAGTGAGCCTGCACCGATTGATGATCGCCTTTGTGAGAAACCAGGAACAAATCTTCTTTAGAAATCTCTGCGACTTTCAAGCCACGTGTATCGAATGGCAGTGCTAACACAACCATATCTAAACTGCCGTGTTCCAATTTTTCGACAATTTTTTCACTTTGAGCTTCGTGTAAATGCAAGTGAATTTTAGGTAGCTGCTGATGCACTTCATCTAACAGTTGCGCCAAAATAAATGGGGCAATGGTTGGAATCACGCCTAGGTGTAAATCCCCTGTGAGAGGCTCACTCATTTCACGGCTTAAACGCATTAAATCCTGTGCATCTGCTAACAGAACCCGCGCGCGTGCTACGACTTGTTCACCCAATGGGGTTAAACGTACATTCTGTCGATCACGTTCTACCAGTACACCGCCAAGCAGGCGCTCTAGTTCCATGATCCCGCCAGACAAAGTCGACTGAGTTACAAAAGAACGGCGAGCCGCTTCTGTAAAATGTAACGTTTCAGACAGTGTAACGAGGTATGACAGCTGTCTTAAAGATGGTAATGCAGCCATAGTGTCCTAATGATTATGATTTAAAGTGGTGAGCAAACAGTTCACTAAGATGAGGAATAAAGTGTGGAGGGATATCATGCCCCATTCCTTTAATTAATTCAAACTTAGCGCCCGGAATCGCTTTCGCAACAGCCTTACCATGCCCTGGTGGGAGCAAACGATCTTGCGAACCATGTACCACTAGGGTAGGTTGCTGAATTTGTTTGTCCAGATGTAGCAACGAGCCTGTACATAATATTGCTAAAAACTGTTGAAGTACACCCGCAGGATAATAACTTCGCTGATATAATTTGCGTGCAGTTTGCATCGCTTCGAGTTGATTTACATGACCTGGTGAGCCAATCACCTTAAAGAGTTTTAAACTATGATCAACAATGCTATTTTCATCTTGCGATTTTGGTCTTTCTAGTAAGCTGAACAGTTGTTTTGGAAATGGTGGTGGTAAAAAAGGCTGGTTATTACTGGTAAATAATAAACCTAAATTATTCACGCGATCTGCATATTTGGCTGCCAAAATTTGTGCAATCATGCCGCCCATAGATGCACCAATCACCTCGGTCTTTTCAATGCCTAAGCGCTCTAATAGTAATGCAGCATCATCTGCCATATCAAACAAGTTATAAGGTGCACCGTGGTTTTGCAAACCTAAGCTGAAACGCCCCATCATTTTATAGGTGTTCAGACGAGGACCTTTGTGCCGAACTTTGGATGATAAACCAATATCACGGTTGTCATAGCGAATCACCCGATAACCTTGATCAATCAGTGATTTACAAAAGAAATCGGGCCAGTACAACATTTGTGCGCCCAAACCCATAATCAGTAAAATAGGTGGATCTTCAGTTTTTCCACCCACTTCGACATGCAACTGAATACCGTTGCCTAGATCGACTTTAGTTTCATGCATAAATGCCGTATAGGGCGAAGTGTGGAACTGAAGTGCACTATTCATGTTGTGATCCTCATGTCAGGCAAGGGCGAAATCAATCGCCCTTTATTGTTTTTATTTTATTCCGATACAGGCAATAAGTCTGGCACTAATTTAGTCAAACTCAAGCGTTGTTTAGCCGCAGTTGCACCTAATAGGACAAAGCCACGTAAGGTATCGGTTTGGTCATAGGCTCTTGCAATCATGCCATCGTCAAACTCTTCGGTATGCCAATTAACATCTACCCCAAGTGGCGCAGGTAAAACGGTCAGTGGTGCAGCTGGTGTTTTCACTGCAACAGGCATGGCAGGGTAGTGTACCTGAGTGGTTTCGCCATTTAAGGTTTTGGCTAAGGCACGTGCTTGCTGCATGATTGGCATGACATAGGGCAATAAAATACCATTCACTTCCGCACAATCACCCACTGCATAAATATCTGCTTGGCTGGTTTCAAGTTGTGCATTGGTGAGTACGCCACGACTGGTTTCAATGCCTGCTGTTTTAGCCAAAGCAATATTTGGTTGTAAACCAATTGCAGACAGCACGACATCGGCAATTAACGACTGGCCACTGGTAATCGTCACTAAATAGATGTCATTTTTAATTTTTGAAACTTTTTCAACGGTTGTACCCAATACAAAATGGATGCCCGTTTCTTCTAGGTTTTGCTTAAAAGCATTTGCTACATAATCTGGCAATAAACGAGCTAGCGGTTGTTGTGCAAGATCAATCACCGTGACTTGGTGTCCTGTTTGTTGCAAGTCATTAGCAAATTCACAACCAATCAAACCCGCACCTAAAATCACTACACGTTTATCTTGACGTTGTTCAAGCTGTTGGCGAAATGCAGTGTAATCACTTAAATTATTTACCACATGAATATCATCACTGCCATCGCCCGCAATGGCTAAACGCATAGGACTCGCACCCACTGCCAAAACCAATTTAGAATAAGGTTGTTGACTGCTCACTCCCTCTTTTTCTAATTCAAGTACATGCGCCTCTGCATCAATTGCTTTCACCCAAGTGTGGGTTTCAATACGCATATTGAGTTGGCTTGCCATTTTTGCGGCATCGCCCAATGCAATTTGAGCAGGTGCTTTATTGCCCGCCAAGGCGTTAGACAAAGTTGGTTTGGCATAATTGGCAGCATCATCTGCACAAATCATGACTAAGGCTTGTTCTGCATTTAGCTTACGAAACTCGCGTGCAACTGTATAACCTGCCATGCCTGAACCAATAATAACGATGGGATGCATTAAGGTGTACTCCAAATAAGGGCATAGAAATTGGCGTTAAAAAAAAGACCATCGGACATGGTCTTTTCGTGGTCTTAGATTTCAATCATTTCAAAATCAGCTTTTGAAACGCCGCAGTCTGGGCAAGTCCAATCATCAGGAATATCTTCCCATAATGTACCTGCTACAATACCATCTTGAGGCCAGCCTTCTGCTTCGTCATAAATCCATCCACAAACGATGCATTGATACTTTTTCATTCCATTCTCCATAAACCGATCTATAAATTTCCAGATCAGCAAAAAACTTATCTACAACTAGTTGTATGATATCTCTATTTGACTAAGTTTTTACGCAGTTATAAGGCTAAAGTAAAGTCAATAAGCGATTTTAATCTGTGCTTTTATAGAATGAATAGCTGCATGGGACAAAACTATACAAAAAAAACCTGTTTTGAGAGAGATACCTTGCTGTAATGAGAGAAAGACTGCAGGAAAAAATCACGTTTTTATGCGTATAAGCAATCTTTAAGACCTTGGTCGTACAGTAAGAATCTTATATTTTTGCTATTTTAAGATCGGATAAATACGTATTAATTTTTTTAACTGTATTTAAATTTATAAAAATCAAAATCTTATAATATTAGGGCGCGTGATGGAAGGCTGTCTTGCCGATTCGATCACTAGCCTTGTGTGAAAATAAACGGTAAAATTCAACCATTCTTTAGTCACATTTCTGATCTTCCATGAGCAATTTGTCTACTTTTTTGTGGTCGAATATTCGTACAGTTCCTCATTTCCCAAAACCAGGCGTAGATTTTTATGATTTAACGCCTTTGTTTATGAATAATTTGGATTCATTAACAGATGCTTTAATTGCCAACATTCCTGCAGAAAAATTAGCTGAAGTTGAAAGCTTTATTGCAGTAGAAGCGCGTGGTTTTGTATTGGCGAGCCTTTTAGCACAGCGTACAGGCAAAGGTTTGGTACTTGTACGTAAAGCAGGTAAATTGCCACCACCAGTTGTGGGTGTGGGGTATAGCTTAGAATACGGTTTAGACCGTTTAGAAATGACTGCCGATGTGCAAGCGCAAAAAGTCATTATTGTTGATGATGTATTGGCGACAGGCGGTACTTTAAAAGCAGTCAAACAATTGGCTGAAAAATGTAATCATCAAGTTTTGGGTGCCAGCATTTTTCTAGACTTGCCAGATTTACACAAAAACTTAGGTTTAGATATTTGGTCGGTGTTGGACAATAAGTCTAAACCAGAACAAGCAGTGGCTTAATCCTTTTAAGTTGTTGTCACTGTGATAAAAAAGCCTGATCATCATGGTTGTGATCAGGCTTTTTTAATAGGTGATGTTTATATGATAATTTTTTAATGGATTATTTTTAATGGATCGCTTTGGCTTTATTTGGCAAGATAAACTTGTTCGATTTGTTGAATACAAGAATTAATATTTTCTGGATGTAATAAGCGATGATGTCCGGACTCAAAAGTAGAGGTCTGCATATAGTTTTCTAAAAATGCTTGTGCGGCATGCATATCCAAAATTTCATCGCCCAACTCCAAATAAGCCAATTGTGGAATATCGTGCTGCAAGTCAACATCTGAAATTGCAGGATAATCATTGCGAAATGTGGGAGCTAAACTTGGATTTGCCACCACGCACGGAATATGGTGCGACATTGACATTTTGAGCGCCCAATACCCACCTAGACTATGTCCCACCAAAATTTCAGGCTTAATTTTTTGGATGATATTGTGATAAAAATCGGTAACGGTTTGATAATTTAAGTTGCGATAATCGACATCGATACAAAATTTTTGTTTTGCATCTATGACATGGAATTTAGTCGACTCACGTGAGGAATCTAATCCATGTAAAAACAAGACTTTTAAATCACATGTATTCATTGCCAGATTCACGAAGTTAAGCATCTTGATTCAAACTGAGCCTAAGATAAAGAGGATAGAAAATAAGATATTTAGACTGATACATCGGGATGTTTAAAAAAACAGCAAAATACGGTCTTTTTCATCTATTTCTGAACAATATTGTAGTGCGCTTGATTTGAGAAAGAAGTTAGCTTTTGGTCTAAGTCTACAAAAAATCACAAAAGCAAGGGGGAATTGAAAAAATAAATTGCCCGAGTCAGAGAAGGCATACGAAATCGCATCTAAATCTGCTATTCTATTGAACTTCTTTTTTTAGTAATTATTCGAGGCAGAGATGACGCAACATAACGCTCAATCGACTTCTGAACCCACTATTTCCGAAAACGATTTAATTGCGCAGCGTCATGCCAAGTTAAAGCAAATTCAAGAACAAGCGAAGGCGAAGGGAAGCAGCCCTTGGCCAAATACTTTCAAGCGTGAAAACTACGCAGGAGATTTGCATGCACAATTCGCAGAAGTTCCTAAAGAAGAAATTGAATCAGGCGAAAAAGTTTATGTGTCTGTGGCCGGTCGTGTGATGTTGAATCGTGGTTCATTCATCGTCATTCAAGACATGACAGGTCGCATTCAGTTGTATGTGGCGCGTAAAGAACTTAGTGCTGAAACTTTAGAGACGATCAAGAGCCTCGACTTGGGCGATATTATTGCAGTGAAAGGCTATATTGGTCGTTCAGGCAAAGGCGATTTATACGTTCATATTGAACATTTTGAATTGTTGACCAAATCTCTACGTCCATTACCAGACAAATATCATGGTTTAAACGATACCGAAGCGAAATACCGCAAGCGTTATTTGGACTTGATCGTAAATGAAGACACCCGTAAAACCTTTGAAATTCGTGCTAAAGTCATATCGGGTATTCGTGCATTTTTAACCGAACAGCGTTTTATGGAAGTTGAAACGCCAATGATGCATGTGATTCCTGGTGGTGCATCTGCGCGTCCATTTGAAACGCATCATAATGCTTTAGATATGCCGTTATTCTTGCGTATTGCACCTGAATTATATTTAAAGCGTTTAGTGGTGGGTGGTTTTGAACGTGTGTTTGAAATTAACCGTAACTTCCGTAATGAAGGGGTGTCTACACGTCATAACCCTGAATTTACCATGATCGAATTCTACCAAGCTTATGCCGACTATAAAGATTTAATGGCATTGACAGAGCAAATGCTAGAAAAATTGGCTTTGGATATTTTGGGCACTACCGATGTACCGTATGGCGATGAAGTGTATAGCTTCAAAGGTCCATTCAAGAAAATTTCGATGTTTGATGCCATTCTTGAGCATAATCCACAATTCACGCCAGAAAATGTCAATGACCGTGATTTCTTGGCTAAATTTGTGCAGGAAGAATTGAAAGAACAGGTGAAACCAGGTTTTGGTTTGGGCAAACTACAAACGATAGTGTTTGAAGAAACTGTAGAAACTCAATTGCGTCAGCCGACTTTCATTACAGAATATCCTGCAGAAACGTCACCTTTAGCACGTCGTAATGACGATAATCCACACATTACTGACCGTTTTGAGTTCTTTATTGGTGGTCGTGAATTGGCGAATGGTTTCTCGGAATTAAATGACCCGATTGACCAAGCTGAGCGTTTCCAAGCACAGGTTGCAGAAAAAGACGCAGGCGATGATGAAGCGATGCATTACGATGCAGACTTCGTTGAAGCTTTGGAATACGGCTTACCTCCAACTGCTGGTGAAGGCATCGGGATTGACCGTTTGGTCATGTTGTTTGCCAACGCTGCGAGTATTCGCGATGTGATTTTATTCCCACACATGCGTCATAAAAACTAAGTTTTAGCGCATTGTTGATTACATAAAAAATAACCTGCAGAAATGCAGGTTGTTTTTTTGTTGCAACTTAAGAATTAAACACTTGCCACCAATTTTTTGATCATAGGTCGATGCGTTGGCTCACAAGCCATCAATCATGCTACATTTGTAAATTCAGCCAAGCCACTTGTACATCTCTTGGGTTAGTGTAAATAGTCGTGTTTAAGAAATATAATTTTTCTTGCGCGAATAATTGTGTTTCAATCGACGGATACAATTCTGTCGTGATTGTATTTAAAGGGGACATCTACCAAATAAAAACCTTTAGGATATTTATATACATTCAATAAAGGTTTTTTCTTCGGCTTTTAGATGACCCGCGCCAATTTCATAGCTGTGGTCTTGATTGGTATGTGTTACGCAAATAAAAAACCGAGAGTTGATGATCACGACAACCTAATCCAAATGGCAGCCGAATTTGATCTGTAATGAGTTGATGCTGCACAAAAATATTCAGCATTGAAGTATCATCGTTTAAAGGTGCTTGCAAGACGAGTAGTTCAGGACTGTGCTGATACAAAAAACCAGCCAGTTGCGCCTGATCAAGTTTGGATTTGATCTGTTCAATCTGTGACATGGGAGCATCTTAAAATAAAAATATGTTTTTACTTTAAGCATTTCTTGTTTATGCTTGACACGTTAAATTAGATGAATAATCTAGTAAGTTATTCAAAAAAGAGCAACTTTTAAGCGTGATTGATGTGTATTAAACGCAGCGAAAATGACCTTAAACTTTAATGGGTAACAGAATAAACTATTGATTAAATAAAGCTTATATTACTTATTGGTTTTCTTTTATATGAGCTTTTTGCATATAAATATAATAAAACAAGCAATAGTTTGCATAACTAAGTCACTATAATGAAAATCAAATTCTATCTGTGTTATTCGTACACAAGTTTAAGTATATCCGGTGTGATCAATGTCAATAAATCAGGAAAGACTTACTCATCTTAAGCAGCTTGAAGCTGAGAGTATTCATATTATCCGTGAAGTTGCAGCCGAATTTGAAAATCCAGTCATGTTGTATTCGATTGGTAAAGATTCAGCGGTAATGTTGCATTTGGCTTTAAAAGCATTCTATCCAGCGAAACTGCCATTTCCACTGCTACATGTGGATACGGGCTGGAAGTTCAAAGATATGATCACTTTCCGTGACAACATGGCAAAACAACACGGTTTTGACTTGATTGTTCATCAGAATAAAGAAGGGGTTGAAGCAGGTATTAACCCGTTCGACCACGGTAGTTCTAAATATACCGACATCATGAAAACCCAAGCCTTAAAACAAGCTTTAGACAAATACGGTTTTGATGCGGCATTTGGTGGTGCACGTCGTGATGAAGAAAAATCACGTGCCAAAGAGCGTGTTTATTCTTTCCGTGATGCAAAACACCGTTGGGACCCGAAAAATCAGCGTCCTGAATTGTGGAATTTGTATAACGGCAAGGTCAATAAAGGCGAAAGCATCCGCGTGTTTCCATTGTCTAACTGGACTGAATTGGATATTTGGCAATACATTTACCTCGAAAGTATTCCATTAGTACCGTTGTATTTGGCTGCAAAACGTCCTGTCGTTGAACGTAGCGGCACTTTAATTATGGTCGATGACGAACGTATGCCACTGCTAGAAGGTGAAGTTCCTCAAATGAAATCTGTACGTTTCCGTACTTTAGGTTGTTATCCGCTTACGGGTGCAGTCGAGTCAGAAGCGAATACCTTGCCTGAAATTATTCAGGAAATGCTATTGGCAACCAGTTCAGAACGTCAGGGTCGTATGATTGACCACGATGAAGCTGGCTCAATGGAAAAGAAAAAGCAAGAAGGTTACTTCTAATCTCTCCTCAAGAATTTCCGAAAACCCTTTTTATAAAGAGGGTTTTATAAAAAGCGGAGCCAAGCCTCCCTTTTATCTAGGGAGATTTAGAGAGATTAAAGATTAAAAACCGATTTCTAAAGAATATGCGGAGCTTTGAGCAATGTCTCATCAATCGAATTTAATTAGCCAAGATATTTTGGCGTATTTAAAACAGCACGAAAACAAAGATCTACTGCGCTTTTTAACTTGCGGAAACGTAGATGATGGTAAATCGACATTAATTGGTCGTTTATTGTATGATTCAAAATTGATATATGAAGATCAATTACAAGCCGTGACCCGTGACTCGAAAAAAGTCGGCACTACGGGCGATGCACCTGACTTGGCTTTATTGGTCGATGGTTTGCAAGCCGAGCGTGAGCAGGGCATTACCATTGATGTGGCTTATCGTTATTTCTCTACCGAAAAGCGTAAGTTCATCATTGCCGATACGCCAGGGCATGAGCAATATACACGTAACATGGCCACAGGCGCATCGACCTGTGACCTGGCGATTATTTTGATTGATGCGCGTTATGGTGTACAAACGCAAACCCGTCGTCATACCTATATTTCTAGTTTATTGGGCATAAACAATATTGTGGTGGCCATCAATAAAATGGATTTGGTGGATTATTCCGAAGCGCGATTCAACGAAATTCAGGCAGAATATTCGAACTTTGTGAATCAATTGGGTGATCGTAAACCAGCGAATATTATTTTCACACCAATTTCAGCCTTAAACGGCGATAACGTAGTGAACAAGTCTGAGCATACGCCTTGGTACACTGGCGATACGTTAATGGGAACATTGGAGTCGGTAGAAATTAACCGTAAATCGGCTCAAAATGATTTCCGTTTCCCAGTGCAGTATGTCAACCGTCCAAACCTCGACTTCCGTGGTTTCTGCGGTACGATTGCTTTGGGTGATATTCATGTGGGTGACCGCATTGTGGCATTGCCCTCAGGAAAAAGCTCGACAGTTAAAGAGATTGTGACTTTTGATGGCAATCTTGAACATGCAATTGCAGGTCAAGCCGTTACCCTAACACTGAACGATGAAATTGATATTTCACGTGGTAATGTGTTGGTGCGTGAAGATCAGGCACGCCCTGAAATTTCACGAGCTGTAAATGCCACTGTGGTGTGGATGGCTGATCAGCCACTATCTATTGGCAAGTTATATAACTTAAAAATGGGTACACAAACCGTTCCTGCGAAAGTCACTGCCATTCATTACCGCACCAACGTAAATACTTTGGAACAGGTACAAGTTGAACAGCTTGAACTGAATGCAATTGCCAATGTCACCATCGAATTTGATGCGCCTGTAGTATTTGACCGTTATCAAGATAGTCGTTATACAGGTTCGTTTATTTTCATTGACCGTTTAAATAACGTGACCATTGGCGCAGGTATGGTTGAAGCTTGTGTAGAATGGTCTGCGCACAATGCAGCAGTCACAGCAGAAGACCGTGCTGCACGTTTAGGTCAAAAACCTGCAGCGGTATGTGTACCAAGCCAAGCACTTGAACAGGCGCAAGCGCTTGAAAGTTTGCTGATTCAGCAGGGTATTGTTGCCATTGCCAAAGCAGGTTTAGATGCTGCGCAGGTTGCACTACTACGCGAAACAGGCATTGTGGTGATTAGTGATGTAAACAGTGGCGCAGATGCAGAGTTGACTGCGATCAGTGCTGAAGAACTTGCAGAAAAAATAATTGCCCTAGTTCGTTTGTAAAATTAGATACGTTTATAAAATCGAATCCGCATACAATAAAAAACCGCTTTCATCTAAAAGCGGTTTTTTATGCGCGCTTATTATATTGGAAAGTTGGTTTTTAAGTGTACTCTACGGGTTCGCTATTGAGATGTTTGAGCATGGGTGTGAAATGCCCATAACTAATTTTTTGTGGTTGTACTTCAAAACCATTTTTTTTTATAAAAACTTAAAGCGGTCTGCGTGCTAAATACACTCATGTGCGATACATTTTTGCGCTGTAAATCGCTTATTGCTTCAAATAATAAGGCTTGACCAATACCGCGTTGTTGCATTTCGGGTGCAATGGCATGTTGTAAAATTTGCCCGTGATCACTCATCATAATAAAGCCGACTACCACATGCTGTAAGACATAGACCCAACAATTGTTGTAATGCAGCAGCATTAAAATATTTTCGTAGCTTTTATTTTCTAGCCATGCCTGAATTTTGGCTTCATTACGTTGATGATCTTGAATACAAGAGCGAATACTGGCATGTAATACCGCAACCAAATTGGTGACATCTTGAATTTGTGCAGCTCTAATCATCTAGGCTTAGTGTGATAGATAAAACAAGGCTCTATTGGAAGTGAAAAGCGTTTAAAGAAATAGCAGAAAATTGTTGTGTTTTGCTGCGTTATATAACAGCACAAGTGCTAATTTTGAGGCATTCAGTATCATTATGTAATTAAATACTGCGCTTTTTGGCGATGCAGGATGATTGATCTGTTAAAGCTTAAGCGTTGAATTGTGTAGCAGTGAATAGACGCTAAGTTCTGAGATGGTTATACTTTATTGAAACGCCTGAAATAAGAGCGAAGACCAAGATGGCAAAACTATTGTTATGCATTTTGTTGTTGATTGCTGTTTATGCAGTCTGGAAAGTCTGGTTCAAAATAAAAATAAATCGTACTTTTCAGAAAAGCTGTCAAGATATTGCCAATATTGTCCAAGACCCAACTACCCACAAAGCACCGCGCCCTGTAGAAGAGGTGGTGGAAGAAGTTGCCGAATACGAACAGCAATTATTTGATGATATCGCAGAAATATTTTTAAGCTTAAAAGTATCTAGTCATGACCCTGAAGATGCCGAAACCATTCAACAAGAAGTGCTGAATAAAATGCCTGCCAAAGCGCATACGCAAATTCGTCAATTAGACTTGGGTGAATGGTCGATTTACTGGAGCTTTTGCGAGCAATCCCTTGAATATTATGTCGGCAAATACGGAGTTTTTATTACCCATGTAGACCGTTTTGGACGAGAGCATAAATACAATAATTCAGAGCAATTTAAAGCGGATTAATTTTCATACCTGATTTTCTATTTATGGTTTTAGAGAAGTTTTTTTAAATGAATTGCAGTATCTTCTAATCAGTTAAGCCTTTGGTTAAATGTTGAGTTTTGCGCTATTTTCCCGAAAAGAGGTATCATGCCTTTTTCTTTTACATAGGCAGCATCAATGTCGGTTTTAGAAATCATTGCTGTGTTGATTAGTGTTTTAGGCGTGACATTAACGATTAAGCGACATATTGCTTGCTGGGCGGTGAATTTTATTGCCTGTTTGCTGTATGCCTATTTGTTCTTTGAATATCAATTGTATGGTGAAACGGTATTACAAACCCTATTTATGGGCATGGCTGTTTATGGTTTTTTCCAGTGGAAAACTGCACAGCAGCAAAAACAACATATCGTCATTCAGAGCTTGCCACTCTCTAAAATGTGGCTGCAAATTGCACTGTGTAGCTTACTTGGTTTATTGTTTGGGCTGAGTTTAAAGTGGTGGACACAAGCTTCACTGCCTTTATTGGATGCACAACTGGCCGCCATGAGTCTATTGGCAACCTATTGGACCAGTCGTAAATACTTGGCAACATGGGTGTTATGGATTGTGGTCGATCTGGTGTATATCGGCATGTTTATTTACAAAGAGTTGCTGCTAACGGCTGTTTTATATGCAGGCTTTGTGGTGCTGGCTTATTTGGGCTGGCGCGAATGGTATAAAATCCGCCAACAACATACAGTACATTCTGCGCTGTGATGGTGTGTAGCGATGAGCAATCTGATTGATTTTAAACAGGCGCAGCTTAAAAAATTTGATGTATTGGCAATGGATATTTTGGCGTATCATGAGCGTTATTTACAATTTGATTCGATTGCAGATTTTTACCAAGCCCAATGGTTAGATGATTTTCCCAAAGGGACGACATGGTGTGCCACAGGACTAGATGATGGCGCAGAACATTTTTATGCCAAAATTGAATTTTGTGGGCATTATTTAATTATTTATAGTCATGAAACCTATGCTGCTGAATTTGGCATCATTCACACAGAATAGACAAAATAGAGTCAATGACAGTAGAAGGAACAAACGCTTTAATAACCTGAAAATAAAGTTGTATGTAGGATATAAGACAACTTATACCTGTTGGGCATCAGCTAAATTATAGTGCACGATGATGCTAGACCTACTCCATCAAAAACAACATAAAAGGAACTCAAATGGCACATCAATTTACTGTGAACGCGACGATTCATGGCGTTTCAATTGACGAATTTAAGCGTTTAGTGGCAGATGTTGCTTTGCATGAAGCAGTTTGCAAACGCATTCCTGGTGAAAATTTGGAAATTTTAGAATCTAAAAAAAACGGTGATATTTACACTTTACGCCGTGCCTATAATTTGGATGTGAATATTCCAGATTTGGCTAAAAAATTATTAAAAGATGCATTTCGTTTAAAACGAAATGATGTGACCCATTTAACTGACCTAACTTCAACTGTGGAACTTGGTGCAAACTTGCCTTTAGAAGCCAAAGGTGAGCGTAGCGTGACGGGCAATCATGAAAAAATTGATATTCAATTAAACTGGACAATTAAGGTTAAAGTGCCATTGATTGGCAGTATGTTGGAAAAACATGCAGAAGGGGAAATCCGTCGTTTCAGCGAGTTGGAAATTGGTATTGTGGAAGATGAGCTTAAGAAAAATTTAGTGGCTTAATCCTGCATTTCTAATAGAAAAGATTGCTCTTAAATATACATGCTTGGTGCTGCCGTTTCCGGTGGTGCTTTGTTTTTTGGGACGTATAGAATTGTGATTGTTAGGGCTGAAGTCATTTTACAGTGATCAATTTTTGATTTTTGCAAAAGTTTTGTTGCTTGGCTTTATTGCATACAGACTATTATCTTAATTAATTATTCAAATACAGTATATTTATTATTCTAATATTTTGACCAAATTTAAATTGAGTATGAGTTCTGCCATGAAATTGATTCAGTTGTTATGTTTATCGGTCTTGCTGACCTTTGCCTGTCTATCTCCAGCAATGGCAGAGAGCAAAAAAGATCCACTTTTTGTCTTGCTTACTAGCAGTGATGCACACCGCACCAAAATGGCTATTGGCATGAGCAATAACCAATTTGGCAAAGGTCATCCATTGACGATTTATTTGGTCGATCAAGGCGTAATGTTGGCATCTAACCGTTTTGAACATAAATATGCAGAGCATCAAAACATGCTGAAAAGTATTATCGCCAAAGGTGGTGATGTCTATATCTGCAAAATGTGTATGGATCAGTACGGTGTTGTTGAAGGTGACTTAATGAAAGGTCTCAAATTTGCCAATCTAGATGCCATGGGTGACGCAATTTTCCGTCTAGGTACACAAACATTGAGTTGGTAATTCAGTTGCTTGAAATACGAAAGCCTTGTTAAAAAACAGGGCTTTTTTATTGTGGAATTTCTAGCGCATGGCATATTTTTTTTAAACGATAATCCAATGCTGCGCGGGAAATTCCCAATAAGCGTACCGCTTCAGACACATTCTGTTTGGCTTTATGCATGGCGGTCACAATTAACAGTTGTTCATGCTGTTCTAAATCAAAACCTTCGGTTAAAAGCGTATCTAAATCTACGCTGTCTGGCTCATCTACGGCATCGTAGCTGTGCATTTGTGGAAACAGGGCATTCAGTTTAATCAGTTGTTGATCTTCCGTCGGCAGTACTGCACGTTCGAGCAGGTTTTCCAGTTCACGAATATTGCCAGGCCAAGCATAGCTTTGCATAAAATCAGTGGCTTTTTCACTGATGCCATGAATCTGTTTGTCATACATTTTTTCAAAGCGTATTAAGAAATGTGCAACCAAAACGGTAAATCTTCACGGCGTTCATGCAGTGGTGGAATTTGCACAGGAAAAATATTTAAACGGTAATATAAATCGGCACGGAAACGCCCAGCTTTAACCGCTTGTTCTAAATCTTCATTGGTTGCAGCAATCACGCGAACATCAATATGACGGGTTTGTGAATTTCCGACACGTTCCACTTCACCTTCTTATAGCACACGCAGCAAAGCCGCTTGGGCGCGTGGTGAAAGTTTAATCACTTCATCTAAAAATAGTACCGCCATGGGTGCGTTCAAATTTACCTAAGCGTGATTGATGTGCACCTGTAAACGCTCCTTTATCGACACCAAATAGCTCAGATTCAATCAGTTCAGGTGAAATAGCTGCACAGTTGACCGCGACAAAAGTATGTTCTTTACGTTGACTGAGTTCATGCACACCACGAGCAAAGGCTTCTTACCCGACACGTGTTTCACCTTGCAGCAAAATGGAAACTTTGGCACCTGCCGTTTTTTTGAGTAAGTTACAAACCCGTTGATAAGCTGCTGATTGTCCGACTGAGCTGAACATACTGTAGTCATTTTACTGATGGTATAAATCGACTTTTTTAGTTCATACAATTCGGCTTGCAGTGAAATGATTTCCTGTTCCATCGGTTCGAGCGACATGAACTGAATTAGCTCATCGGCAGGGCGTTTTAACACCTGAACCTGATTCTGCAGTTTTGCACATCAATCTATCTTACAAAACAAAGCCAAGTTGAAGGACTTGGCTTTTTTGCAGCATCATTTTCCAAGATTGCTTGCTTCTAATTACGTGCTTGCATAAGTTGAGTTCGATGGATTAAATTTTTAATTCCTCATGCGCTGTATTTGTGCGCTAAGATCAAAAATAGATTAAACCATTCGATTAAAGTTCATAGATGAATTGTCCACAGACTTTATTCATACAAGGTTAGAATCAAACATAGCAACAGGGTGCGTATTGCGAGCAGGAGAGCCATTTTGAATCAAACCATGGATGCCGATGTAATTATTATTGGTTGCGGACAAGCAGGATTAGCCACGGCTTACTTTTTAAAACGGCAAAAAATTAATTTTCTGATCTTGGATAATCAAGAGCAGTCGGGCGGTGCGTGGCAACATGCGTGGGATTCTTTGCAGCTATTCTCTCCCAATACATGGAGTTCTTTGTCAGGTTGGTTAATGCCAAAAACTGAACAGGAATATCCGAAACGATTAGAAGTGATTGACTATTTAACAGCGTACGAAAAACGCTATCAATTTTCTGTGTTGCGTCCTGTGCAGGTCGAAAACATCATAGCTGAAGGCAATGATTTAATCGTTTGTTCGGCACAGCGAAGCTGGCGCGCCAAAGCGGTCGTGAGTGCAACAGGCACATGGAGTCAGCCTTTTATTCCAGCCTATGCAGGGCGTGAACGATTTTTAGGTACACAAATTCATTCGGCCCATTACCGCAATGCTGAAGCTTTTCAGGGAAAAAAAGTGATGATTGTCGGTGGTGGTAACTCTGGCGCACAAATTTTGGCAGAAGTGTCTAAAGTGGCTGAAACCTTTTGGGTTACACAGCAACCCCCAAGTTTTTTAGCCGATGATGTAGATGGACGGGTTTTATTTTTACGTGCCACGGAACGCTTAAAAGCCCAGCAAGAAGGTCGCAGCATTGAACAACCGATTGGCAGTTTGGGTGATATTGTGATGATTCCAAGTGTCAAAGATGCACGGCAACGCAATGTATTGCATGGCCTGCCGCCATTTGACTATTTAACTGAACATACTGCAGTTTGGGCAGATGGAAGTGAACAGGACATTGATGCCATTATTTGGTGTACAGGTTTTAAGGCAGCAGTGTCGCATTTACAAAGTTTGAATGTGGTCAATGCACACGGCACAGTCGATGTATCGGAGAATCGAGCGCTGCATCAGCAAAATTTATGGTTGGTCGGTTATGGCGATTGGACAGGCGCAGCTTCGGCAACTTTAATTGGTGTTTCCCGAACCGCACGGAATGTGGCGGAGCAAATTGCTGTGTATTTACAGACAACAGCGTAAAGTCATCATCGTGACAAAAACTGTGTTTAAAAAATGAATCATGCAATTTCAGCCATAAAAAAGCCCTCTGTAAAAGAGGGCAAGAGGGTAGCTCAAAAAATTTACACACCTTAATTATGAGGATGTGACAGTCAGGACTTACTGTTTTGGTAAATCAAACCAAATGAACTGGCTGTCTTCTTTGGCTTCAATCACAGCATCTTCAGCAAATAACAAGGCATCGCCTGCTTTTACGGTATGCTCACCAATGCTGATTTCACCACGAATCACATGCACATAGTTAACAGCTTGTGTTGCTGCAACATCTAGCTGTTTTCCTGCTTGCAATACTGCAGTTTTCACTTCTGCTTGTTGGCGTATATGCATTGGTGCATTGTCATTCGGGCCTACAATCAGGTGCCATTGGTTCGGTTCGGCATTTGGGTCACGCTGAATTTGTTGGTAAGTCGGTTCTGCATTGCGTACATTAGGTTGAATCCAAATTTGCAACATGTGCACTTCTTCATCACCATTGTTAATTTCGCTATGCTGAACGCCTGTACCTGCGCTCATCAATTGCCATTCACCTGCACTGATATGACGCTCATTGCCCATGCTGTCACGGTGGGAAATCGTACCATTTAAAACACAGGTCAAAATTTCCATGTTGTCGTGTGGGTGTGTGCCAAAACCATTATGTGCAGCAATACTGTCATCGTTAATGACACGTAAGACACTAACACCCATGTATTTCGGGTTGTACCAACTACCAAAAGAGAAACTGTGTTTGGTGTCTAACCAACCCATTTTTACATGACCACGATCTTCACTACGGTGTAAATAAGCATTCATGATCATGCTCCTATCATTTTTTTAACTTGAACTCATCTTAATCTTTTCACCGCAGTCGACCTAGAGGCGAACTGCAACGTGCCATTCTAAAATTGCAACATTTGCAGACCCTAGACATCCTTGGGTTTTATCGAGGCATAAAAAAACCCACATAAAAAAACGTGGGTCTTTTGCGGTTTAAAGCGATCACTGATTATTCAAGGAATTTTACAGTCACGCCAGAACGTACTTTACGACCTAAATCGTTTGCATCCCAGTTGGTTAAACGGATACAACCATGCGACGCCGTTTTTGAAATGGTCGATGGGTTTGGTGTGCCGTGAATACCGAATGATTTTTTACTTAAACCAATCCAGATATTCCCCACAGGGCCGTTAGGGCCTGGTGGTAAAGACAGCGGTTTTAAGTTTTTGCCCTGAATAAAGTTACTTGGTGAATAGCTGTACCATGGGTTTGGTGCAACACCTGTCACTTTATAAGTACCTGTTGGCGATGGAGTATCTGCACTGCCAATGGTTGCTGGGAATGAGCCGACCATTTGGTTTTGTTTGTTGAACAAATACAGTTGTTTTGCACCTTTGTGCGCCACAATCAGGTGAATGTCTTCAGGCAAGTCATTGCGAACATTGGTCACCAATAACTTTTCACCCACTTTGTTAAATGTCGCATTCGGATTTAATTTCTTTAAGAAATTTTCATCCATGTGAAATTTTTCACCCAACATTTCACTCACACGGGTATAGTACAAGCCTTTCATTTTGGCTTGTTCTGCGTAGTCATGCGGAATAGATTTCGCATAAGGACCTTTTAAGTCCGCTTCAGTAACCGTGTATTCTATAAATGCAGGGCGGGAACCTTGACGTGCAACCAGCGCATCCCAAGTTTCTTTAGTTAAAATACCCGTTGGACTAATGCCATTCATTTGCTGGAAAGATGCAATCGCTTTTAGGGTGTTTTTGCCACTGGTACCATCAATTGCACCTGGAGAAGCGTGTGAATTGTTCAGCATCACGTGTGCACGTGCATACACTGGGAACTGACCTTTACCAATATTTTCATACCAAGTGGCATTATTTAAGCCATCCAAAGTCCATGAAGCTTTTGGTGCTGCTGTGTTGGATGTAGCAGCCTGGCTTGCTGAACTTGTTGTTGGTGCAGTGCCTACATCGGCAGTGGTATCTTCAGTTTTGTGCAGATCATCTAAGGTTTTTGAAGCCTTATTTAAATCATTTTGTTCTTGTTGCGTAATGGCAGTGTTTGTTGCGTTTAGATTATTTTGTGCAGCTGATGCTTCAGTCGCTAAAGGATCAATCGGATCTTCAATAGCGTTATTGTTAATCACTTGTGGATTTAACGGTTGTTCAGCAGTAGATGCAGCAAAAGTAGTTCCTGCAAAAATGCAACTTAAACTCATTGCGAGTATTGTGCGAACCAACATGTAATTCAACCTTGAGAATTGTTTATTTACATAGATAAAAACTAGTGCAGTATTACAGAAAAACTAAGGAGATGCAGTAGTTGTTTTGTGTAAATATGCAAGATAATTCCTTTTTTACCGCGACTTTTGTTTCTGTGATGTGTTCACATAAATATAAGCAGAAAAGGCAAGCCAGAAATGAAGTTATTAAAACCTCAACCTTTTTGATATGATGGCTGCAAGATTGAAAATGAGTTGGGAAAGTAAATGACGACCTTAAAAAATGATCGTTTTCTTCGTGCCTTATTACGTGAACCAGTAGATTGCACGCCCGTATGGATGATGCGTCAAGCAGGACGTTATTTACCAGAATATCGTGCAACACGTGCGCAGGCAGGGGATTTTCTTTCTCTATGCAAAAATACCGAATTTGCCTGTGAAGTGACTTTACAGCCTTTGCGTCGTTACGAATTAGATGCCGCTATTTTATTTTCAGATATTTTAACTGTGCCCGATGCACTAGGCTTAGGTCTGTATTTTGAAGCAGGCGAAGGGCCAAAGTTTCATAAAACGGTGCGTACTGAGCAAGACGTTGCCAATTTACCAAAATTTAACGCCAAGTCAGACCTAGACTACGTCATGAATGCGGTGTCGACCATTCGTTCTGCTTTGGGTGGACAAGTGCCTTTGATTGGTTTTTCAGGCAGTCCGTGGACTTTGGCAACGTATATGGTCGAAGGTGGTTCAAGCAAAGATTTCCGTTTCACCAAAAACATGATGTACGCACAGCCTGAAGTTTTACATGCACTATTAGACTGTTTGGCCGATGCAGTGACCGTATACTTAAATGCACAAATTGATGCAGGTGCACAGGCAGTGCAAATTTTTGACAGTTGGGGCGGTGCACTGGCCCATCGTGAATATCATGAATTTTCACTAAACTATATGCAGAAAATTGTCTCGGGTCTGCAACGTGAAAAAGATGGACGTAAAATCCCTGTTATTTTATTTACCAAAGGTGGCGGTCAATGGCTTGAGCCAATGATTGCAACAGGTGCAGATGCTTTTGGTCTAGACTGGACCACACCGTTAAATGTCGCACGTCAAACGGTGAATGGTCGTGCCGCATTGCAAGGTAATTTAGATCCAGCGACTTTATATGGTTCACCTGAAGCAATTGCCAAAGCGACACGTGCGATGCTAGATGATGCCTATGCCAATGGTGAAAAAACAGGTTATGTGGCCAACTTAGGTCACGGCATTACCCAATGGGTAGATCCTGAACGTCCTAAAGTATTTATCGACACGGTTCATGAATACAGTGCCAAATATCTATAATCACGTAATGATATAGATGGATCATTTTTAGATGTATCAGAGTAATTTCAGCTTCGGTCAGGTTGTCAGATCATGTGGATAACATGGTTAAAGTCAGGACTTGAGTTTTCGACTAAGGCAGCTTCGGCTGCCTTATTTGGAATTTTATTGCTGATTGCATTTGCACTCACTGCATCAATGGGTAGCCAGGAATATTTCGGATTTTTCCGTTACGACTATTTATTATTCTATGCCTTAATCATTCAAGTTTGTCTTTTATATTTAAAACTAGAATCTTGGGCAGAAGCAAAAGTCATTGCCTTGTTTCACATTTTGGCGATGATTATGGAAATTTTTTTAACCCATCCACAAATTGCATCGTGGCAATATCCTCAACCTGCTGTCTTTAAAATTATGACTGTACCGCTATTTGCAGGCTTTATGTATTCTGCAGTTGGCAGTTTCTTTGCACGTTCTTTGCGTTTGTATCAGGTATCTTTACGGAATTTGCCGACTTTTGGCAATATGATGACCTTGGCAGTGTTGTCGTACATCAACTTCATGAGCAAGTTTTTTATCCCCGATATTCGTTATGGCTTGTTTGCGTGGAGCGTTGTGATTTTCTGGAAAACCAAAATTCGTTTTCAATTACAACGGTTTCAATTACAACTGCCGATGTTGCCTGTATTGCTGCTTTTGGCTTTTATTATTTGGGTGGCAGAAAATATTAGCACCTTTTATCAAATATGGTTGTATCCAAGTCAGGTCGATGCATGGCACATGGTCGGCTGGGGCAAACTCGGTTCTTGGTATTTATTGCTGTTACTGAGTCTGGTTTTGGTCATGAAAATTTTGGGTTATCGCGATTCCCAAGGTCAGTGGAAACTGAAAACTGAAAATCAGCAGTACTAAATCTAAATACGACCTCGAACATAGAGAATCTATCTTTAAACTTAAATCCAAATTTGAAGATAAAATCAATGATCGCTACAAAAATGCACAAAAATAATGCATGACTTTGGTTTAAATGTTTTGCGTTCTCAGCTACATCTCGCTATCTTAAAGCGGTGTAATAAATGTTACACAAAGCAATAATAATGATTCGAAGCATAATTTTTCGAATAATAAATCTCTGGAGTAAGGCGATGATTAAAAAATTAGCATTGGCTGCTGTCTTGGCAGTGGGTTCTACAGCAGCATTTGCAGACCGTGATGCAGGTTGTGGTATCGGTTCTCAAGTTTGGGCAGGTCAGTCTGGCAAAGTTGCAAAAATTTTAGCAGCCACCACCAATGGTATTTTTGCGAACCAATTGTTTGGTATCACATTTGGTACTTTAGGTTGTAGCGGTACAGGTACAGTAACTGCACAAGTTGTGACATTTACCAATGAAAATGCTGAAACATTGGCACGCGACATGGCAGTTGGTGAAGGCGAAAGCTTAAATGTATTGGCTGAATTGTTAAGCATTAAAGCGGAAGATAAAGCACATTTCTTTGCGGTTTCTAAGCAAAACTTTGCATCTATTTATTCTGCAGAAAACCAGACTTCTTTAGAAGTATTGGCATCTTTACAGAACGTGATGGCAAATGATGATGTATTAAAAGCATACGTTTAAGTTTGAATAAAAGCCCTGCATTATTCGCAGGGCTTTTTTATAGCACAAGAATACATTTAAGCCTGAATATGTATATAAAATTTATAAAATGTCCATGAAATCCATTATTTTAAGTAGTTTAGTTTTTTTATCTCCTACGATTTTTGCGTTATCTCCCGAAACATCTCCAACACAGATTCAGCCACTTTCAGTGACTTCTGCACCACAAAATACAAATAAATTTGCAATATCTGCAGCACATTATGTGCAAAAAGCCAAAGACTTACACTTGGCAGAACAGGTGACTTGGCAGCGTTTAATGTATGCACAGCAAGGCAAAAGTGAAGTGCAATATGCAGGCTATTTTGTGTCGGAACAAGGTGGAAGCAATTTAGACCAAGAGTTACTTCGCAATGTTCAGGCATTATTTGAAAAAGCACCTGCCAATCAATCGGTGCATTGCAAATTTCCTGCACGTAGTCGCTGGTTGGTTGAACAATTACAAATTCCTCAACAAGATTTGGCACAGGTGAAATGTCCTGAACTGGATGAATGGATTGGACAAATTAAACCTTATAAAGCGGTGCTAATTTACGCCACAGACTTTATGGGCAATCCAAGTTCTATGTTTGGGCATACTTTATTGCGCTTAGACCCGAAAGACCAAAAACAATTGGACTTAATTTCCTATGCGGTCAATTATGCGGCCACCGTAACTGGGAGTGAAGGTTGGTCTTATGCGTGGAAAGGGCTTACAGGGCAGTACCCAGGTGAATACTCACTGATGCCGTATTACCGCAAAGTAAAAGAATATGGCGATTTAGAAAGCCGTGATTTATGGGAATATGAACTGGCACTGAATGAACAAGAAACCACATTTTTAGTGCAGCACATTTGGGAAATGAAGCATGTGCAATTTCCGTATTATTTTATTAGTGACAACTGTGCCTATCGCTTATTGGGTTTAATGGATTTGGTGCGCCCTGAACTCAATTTACAGCAGCAGTTTAAAGTCGCATCTATTCCAATTGAAACACTAAAAGTCGTAGAGCAGGAAAATTTAGTGGCCGATGTAGTGTATCGTCCTGCTTTGGAAACTCAGTTATTGGCGCAAGCCAGACAACATGGTACAGCGTTGGCAAAAACTGCCCATCAAGTGGCCGAAGCAGAACCTGAAAATGTGGCGGCAATTTTGCAAAATCACAGCCAAAGCGATCAAGCTAAAATTCTGGAAATGGCCTATGACGATTTGTATCTGAAGCTGATTGGACGCAAAATTGAAGCCAAAGCTGCACAACCGCGACTTAGACAAATTTTAAGTTCAAGAAGTCAGATCAATTTAGAAAAACAACGTCAGGATGTCGCACGCCCTCAGGTTGATCCTGTGCAGGGGCATCATTCACGTAACTTTGCTGTACGTACTGGAGAAGTTCAAGGCAAGCCATTTTTTGAGTTGAGTCATCGACAGGCTTACCATGATTTACTTGATCCACAAGGTGGTTTTCGTACAGGCACACAGCTCAACTTTTTAGAAGCTTCGGTGCAATATCGTGAAGATCGCTTAAAACTGAATCAGTTAGATTTACTTTCAGTGAATTCTTATAACCCGGTGACCGCATTTAAAACAACACTAAGTTGGGGCTTTAATTTGGGTTGGCAGCAAGAAGCCTTAAATTCGCATGGGGCTTTTAGTGAAACGGAACAACATGGTGTTTTGAGTTTAAAAACACAGTTTGGTTATAGCGTGGCTAATCAAGCGCGTGAGCAGTTGTGTTATGCGCAAATTCAAAATCATGTGCAAGCGGGTAAGGCTTTAGACAAAGGTTGGCGTGTTGGAGTTGGCCCAACACTGGGTTGTCAAAATATTTGGTCTGTGCGAGTGAATAGTTTAGTTCAGCTTGAATTACCTTATTGGGAAGATCGTCATCAATGGCAATTTAAGCTGAACAGCCAGTTGCAATATGTACTCAACCTCCAGCATGTATTGCGATTAGGTTGGGAATATCAACAACAGTATAAACAAGATTGGAATAAGACTAGTTTAGGCTATGTTTATTTTTTTTAAAATATTTATAAAAATTTGATTTATATAACAAAAAAATAAATTTCAATTGTATTATTTCTTAAATTCGTTAGAATTTGAGCGTTTAGGCAGTGGTTGGATGGTTGTTGGAATGTCTCAAGAATGTATGCGCGAACTCGCAGATCAGTGGAAAATAATTTGCGAGCAGTATAGCCAAGCTGATTTAGAAGCTACATTTCAGTTTGTTCAACGCCATGCAGATGCATTTGTACTCGAATTCTACAAAAAAATGATGCTAGAAGAACAAGCCTTAGAGTTCCTTTCGGTTGAAATGGTACAAAATCGTTTAAAGAACTCGTTGCATCAATGGTTAGTCTCAAGCTTTGAAGTACCATTCAAGCAAAATTATTTAGAAATTGTAGAAAAACAATTTAAAGTAGGCGATGTGCATGCACGTGTACAAATTCCATCTTGGCTGATTATTCGTGGTGTGCGTATTATTATTAAAAAAGCATTTGTTTTTTTAGCGCAAGAAGCTTAGACCAATCTCAATCAAATTAATTATTTATGCCAAATTCTGTGTTTTGCCACAGAAATTATGTGTCGATCTTATGAAATGAAGGTCGAAGTTCATAATGATATGAAACACACCTATCGCTTATTTTCAGCCATGCAAGATGTTGCTGTACAAAAAGACCGACAACGCGGGACTTTGCTGGATTGGGAAAATGAGTTGATGTTTCAAGTCGTCTCAGATCATCATAATTTACAACAGCCTATATTATCTAAAACTGAATTTGGTTTGTGGTTTATTCATAAAGCGGCTTATGCTTTTTCTAATACAGAACAAGTCGGTACGATTACAGAACGTATTTATCAGGTCGATGAGCTGATTCAACAAATTAAAAGCTGTGAAAATCAGGCTCAGACTGTGGAAATGATTCAACTGATTCGTGCTAAGAATCGTGAGATTTTGCACTTAATTGATCAGATTTTTCAGGTGTCTGAATATATCAGTTCGGGCAATGATGCCTTAACCCAACTGCTTAACCGTCGTTATTTAAGTACAATTGTGGCGCGTGAAATTAATTTTGCCCGTAAACACAAAACACCGCTGACCATTCTTGCAATTGATGCTGACCATTTTAAATATATTAATGATCGTTATGGACACGCGGCAGGGGATGAAGCACTGCAGTTTTTAGCAGACTCAATTTTGCAATATACCAAAGGTAGTGACTATGCCTTCCGTATTGGTGGAGAAGAATTTTTATTGTTACAGGTCGATACCAATGTAGAGCGGGCTGTAAAAGTTGCAGAAAATATTCGCAGACGAATTGCTGAAAGAACGGTAAATACCTCAACAGGTGCAAGTTTTAATTTTACCGTCAGTATAGGCGTATTTGAATATGATGGTCATCCAGACTATCAACGCTTCTTGGATTCTGTAGATAAAGCATTATACGTTGCAAAAAATAATGGTCGTAATAATATTTATATGGGCTAAATATGAAGATGTATTAATCTAAAATCAAAAAAATCCCGAACATAAATTTCGGGATTTTTTGTTTGATTGTGGAACTTAGCCACAATTTAAAAACTTTCAGGCACCGCACTTAAAAACTCACGACGGGCTTCTTTATCGGTTTTAAAGTCACCTACAAAAGACACGGTACGTGTGGTCGATTCCTGTTTGCCTACACCACGCATCATCATGCACATGTGGGCTGAATCAATCACCACAGCAACACCGCGTGCTTTAGTTACTTCAGCCACGGCTTCTGCAATTTGCTGAGTCAGGTTTTCCTGAATTTGCAAACGACGCGCAAACATTTCGGTAATGCGAGCAAATTTAGACAAACCTAAAACCTTGCCTTCAGGTAAATAGGCAATATGCACGCGACCATAAAATGGCAATAAATGGTGCTCACATAGTGAGTAGAACTCAATATTTTTAACCAACACCATTTCACGGTTGTCGGATGGAAACACTGCATTATTGGTGACTTCGGCTAAAGTTTGGCTATAACCTGAAGTTAAATACGAAAAAGCTTTAGCAGCACGCATCGGCGTATCTTTTAGACCTGGACGATTAAGATCTTCACCAACGGCGGTTAGGATGTTTGCGTAGGATTGCTGCATAGACATAAGACGTGTTCACTTACACTGATATTGAACAAGGACTGCATTGTAACAGAAAACTATTACAATGCCCTGTTTAAAAGATGAATCCGATTACTGTTTAAACTTTGGGTTCTTTTCACTGCGTTTAAGCAACACTAAAACAGCACCTGTACCACCTTGTTTTTCAGGCGCACTGACAAAAGCCAAAACATCTCGATGCTGACGCAGCCAACCATTCACATAGGTTTTTAAAATGGCTTCAGGGCCTTTACCATGTACAATTTTAATCACGTTCTGGTTTTCATCTTTGGCCATTTGAATGATTTGCAACACCGCTACCCGCGCTTCTTCTACGGTACAGCCATGTAAATCCACAGCTTCAAACCAACGTAAGTTGCCTGCTTTTAAATCTTCAAAGACTTTATGTTGCAAAGTTGCAATACGATAGCTCAGCGAAGCTTGGCTACCTACAGGGTTAAGCATGGCTTGAGTATCTGACAGAAATGTGTCATCGGTTTGCATAGGTCCTATAGCAGCTGCACGTTTGGCCAGCGTTTGGGCATCGGGTTTTTTCTTGGCAGTGTTTTCGATTTTTGCAATATTGCCTGCATCCATTTTTTGAACGCCTTGCATTTGCTGACGAAACAAAGCGAGATCATCTTCCTGTTGTTGCTCAGGCGTCTGAACTTTGGGTTCAGACGGCTTGGCAATACTTGAAGTGTGAGGCTGAGTGATTTGCTTTTTAAAAGATTTTAGTAAATTGTACTGTTCTTTAGAAAGAGAGGAGTCGTGTTTACTCATAATCAAACAAAAATAGAAATGATGATTTATACTATATGATTTTGGCTTTTATTTTTACAAAATTTATTTTTGATTGAGGGAATCTATGAAACGACAAATTTCTGAGCAAGATAAAAAGTTAGTCCAAGAACAACAACGTAATCAAAATGGTTCCTTGAGTTGTTTTATTTCTGGGGAAATTATCGATTTAAACAATGATGAGATAGAGTACGATCACATTTTACCTTATGCGAAACAGGGAGATACTGATTTAGCCAATATCCGTATTGTTAAAAAAATATATAATCGAAGAAAGTCTGATCAGTCTTTATATGAGGTTAGAGATAATCTTAAACTTGAGCAATTGTTTATTGAAAAAAAGAATAAAATAAAGTTGCAAGATATTTTTAAGCTAAAAGATATTGAACAAAAGTCCCTTATTTTTACGAAAAAAGATCATTCTATTGTTATTGATGATGGTGTCGATAAAAAAGAATTTTATTTATTGTTTGATAATATTTTAGAAGTTGAATACTTCTACGGTAGAATCCCGGTCAAATGGCTTGAAAATGATGATCAAGAAGGTTTGCAACCGAGAGTTATTGATTATAAGAGATTAATTTCTCTGAGAAATCATCTTAAATTTCATCCACAATTAGCACCATCTATTGCGCGTTTAATTGATCGTAAATTTAAATTGTTTGATGGTCAGCATAAACTGGCAGCACAAGTCCTCAATAACAATACAGAAGTAGATATTAAGGTTTATGTATCGCCTGATGATACAGAAAAAGCTAAAAAATTGTTTGATGACTTGATGATCACTAATTTAGAAGCACATTCAAAGCACAAACAAATTCCATTTTATACCTCTACATTGTTAGATCGTTTATCTGTTATTTATAAAGAGATGCTAGATGAATTTACGGCGAAAAAAGCGGTCGGGCAGCATTCAGAAGAGAATTTCATTAAGTTTTTAGTGGCTGAAAAACAACAGAATAAAAAAGATGCGAAGGAAATGCTTAAAAGTGCAATTATGGATAACGCAATTGAACTTTCTGCATTAAGACCTTTTATTGCGGAAGCATCTAAGGATGCGGCATATCCTTTGTCGATTGATTTGCTCAAAAAAACAATTTTTAGCAATACCCTATATTTGGAGCCATCTTCTGCAAATTTTAAAGCGGTCAATGATTATAGAGATACAGAGCTTGAAAATTTTAAAGAACTTGCACAATTGCTAGTGCAACATGGTTATTTGAATAGTTGGGTACAAAATATCAGAGGGAAAGAGTTAACTGATCTTGAGCTCAAATCACGCCGTATTTGGCATAAAGGTGCTGTATCAACCTGGTCACCTTATTTAGAAAGTATTTTAGGTATGGCTTTTAATTTTATGACGCATGATGAGCGCAAAAAGCTATTGTATCGCGATCTCATGACGAGTGACCAAAAAGAAAGAATTAAAGCTTGTTTGCAAAGATTATTTAATCATCCTTTATGGGATGAACCTAAAGGTGAAATTGATAGTTTACTAGTTTCATCAACTAAACAGAACGAGTTGTTTGATCGTAAAGGTTTAACAGAAATCTATGTTTTAACAGGACAAAGTAAATAAAAATGAAGCATAACCAAGCGATTTTCATATCGCTTGGCTAGATCGATTTTAAGCATCAATAGGCCCAAATAAATCACGGAAAGCATGGTCAGGACGTGCTTGTTTCATAAAACTTTCGCCGACCAAGAAACTGTGAATATCATGGTCTTGCATCATGCTGACGTCTTCTGGTGTGGCGATACCACTTTCAGTGACCAATAAACGAGCTGGTGGCAACAAGTTTTTTAAACGCAATGAAGTGTTTAAATCAACATCAAAGGTTTTTAAATTTCGGTTATTGACGCCTAAAATACAACGTTCTGAAAGATTTAAAGCACGTTCCAATTCATTTTCATCATGCACTTCAACCAACACATCTAAGTGATGTTCAAAAGCCGTTTTCGACATTTCTTCTAACTGTTGGTCAGATAAGCAAGACACAATCAATAACACACAGTCTGCGTGTAAAGCACGTGCTTCCACTACACCATATGGATCAATCAAGAAATCTTTACGCAGTGCAGGCAAGTTACAATGTGATCGGGCAATCTGAATATTTTCATCTGCACCCTGAAAGAAATCGACATCAGTCAGTACAGATAAACAGGCTGCACCTGCTGCTTCATATTGCTGTGCAATTTCGGCAGGGTCAAAGTTTTCTCGAATGATGCCCTTAGACGGCGATGCTTTTTTAATTTCCGCAATTACCGCTGGGCGTTTGTTATCCAAGGCTTGCGCAAAGCCACGTGTAGGTGTCGCTGCACGTGCCAATTGTTCTAAGTCTGCATAACTGCGTTGTTTTAAACGCTCTGCAAACTCTTCTTTTTTACGTTCTACAATTTTACCTAAAATGGTATTGCGAATATCCACTATGATGCACCTTCCTGTTTTGTTTTATGCTTCGTACTGTTTGAGCGTTTTGGTAAATTCAGATAACACGCCCATTTTTTCCAAAGCTTGTCCACCATAAATAATGTCATGTGCCAAAGCGACACCTTGTTTGTAGCTTCTGGTAAGACCAGAAACATAAATACCCGCGCCCGCATTGAGTGCAATCATGTTGGCCGCTTTTTCGCCTTTGTCAGACTTGTTTTTACCTAAAGCATCTTTAATCAGTGCCAAGCTTTCAGCAGAGTTCTCTACAATCAGCCCCGTTAAGGTTTGAGATTCAATACCAACACTTTCAGGTGTGAGTTCCCATTCGGTAATTTCACCATCTTTGAGTTCTGCAACATAAGTACTCGAAGCAAGGCTAATTTCGTCTAAACCGTCTTTAGAATGCACGACCATGACATGTTCAGCACCGAGCTGCTTCATCACTTCTGCAATTGGACGGCACAATTCATTACTGAATACGCCAATCACGAAACGCTTCACACCTGCAGGGTTAGTCAGTGGGCCAAGCAGGTTGAAAATGCTGCGAATCCCCAATTCTTTACGTGGAGTCACCGCATATTTCATGGCTTTGTGATGATTTGGTGCAAACAAGAAACCTACGCCCATTTCACGAATACAGCGTTCAGTTTGTTGCATATTTAAATCAAGATTAATGCCTGCTTGTTCTAATAGGTCAGATGAGCCTGATTTCGTGGAAACACCACGGTTACCGTGTTTGGCAATAGTTGCACCAGCAGCAGCAATGACAAAGGAAGATGCCGTAGACACATTAAATAGGTTTTGGCCATCTCCGCCTGTACCAACAATATCCACTAAATAAGGAATATCGCTGACATCAATTTTGATGGCAAATTCACGCATCACACGTGCAGCAGCAGTAATTTCATCAATACTTTCGCCTTTTAAGCGTAAGCCCATCATTAACGCACCAATTTGGGCATCAGTTGCTTCGCCCGTCATGATGGCACGCATCACATCTTCCATTTGTGGCTGAGTCAGATGAATTTGTTTAGTAATGTGATTTAAAGCTTGTTGAATATTCATGGTATCTGACTCGTTCATTAGGCGTAAATGTCCAAAAAGTTTTTAAAAATTTGATGGCCGTGTTGGCTAAGGATCGATTCAGGGTGAAATTGCACGCCTTCTACAGGCAAAGTCTTATGTTTAACACCCATGATTTCTTCCATCGAGCCATCTGCTTCGTTAGTCCAGCAAGTGACCTCTAAACAATCAGGCAAAGTCGCCTGATCAATCACTAAAGAGTGGTAACGGGTTGCAGAAAATGGTGAAGGCAGGTTGCTAAAAATACCTGTATTGCTGTGATACATATCCGATAAACGACCATGCATGACAGTTTTAGCGCGCACAATGTTCCCACCAAAAGCTTGTCCAATACTTTGGTGGCCTAAGCACACGCCCAGTAATGGAATTTTGCCTGCAAAATGCTGAATGGCAGGAATTGAAATACCTGCTTCAGAGGGAGAACATGGACCTGGACCAATCACCAAATACTTGGGTTGCCATCGCTCAATGTCTTCTAATGTCACGGCATCATTACGAACGACTTTTACTTCCTGATTTAACTCGCCAAAATACTGGACGATGTTATAGGTAAAAGAGTCATAGTTGTCGATCATCAAAAGCATGAGCTAACCTATTGAAAATTAAACACTCTAAGTGTTAAAGAGTCTGAGATAATGTGCTTTATTCCTACGCCTATAAATGAGAAAGGGCTTTGTTTTTCTTGTCGAAAAGAAGATGGAATAAGAAAGCGCTTATCATCATAGCAAAAAATAAGCATTTTCTGCGGACTATTTATATGATAATCGCTGTTAAAGCTTATTAGCGAATTCGCCATTTCAAAGCTTGTGATGCATTATTCAGGTTCGCTCTGAAAGAAATGATCATTGGTTCAAACTGAGTTATTCAGCAGTTATATTTTAGCTTTACACTTAAGACAGCATAGAAATGCGCTAAAAGTAGCATCCTGCCGCATGCTATTGCGACTCAAATCGGTGGTTTGATTGCAGCGTTTTGTAAGAAAAACAAATTTGCAGTAATGTGTCTTTTCAATCTATTTGCTCAAAAAGAATGCAGATTTAGAATTGTTAAGCGATTTAATTATTTTTTCTCATTAAAAAATAAAGTGTTGTTTAATATTGTTGGATAGTTTGTCTTGCTTAATGCAAGCATGGCGCAACAAAATGTCTGCCTAGATATGGTTTGAGCTAATTCTGATCTAAAATTCAACAGAAATAAAACATTAATGCACTAAAATGGTGCCATATTTTGCAGTTTTAAATCTAATCACATCAACAATGTTTGAATATGGTGCAAATCGTATTTCTGACAGTATAATAACGATAAAGTAATTTTTAAAATGATGTATTCTCATGCGGAATTCATAGTTTTATCTTTGCTTTTAAAAGTTGGTACGCTAATTGCTTAATAACTGCCAACTACTAACACGCACTTCGTAAGTGCAACAAAAAAACATCGGAGCAAATTGAGCATGGCGAACAAGGTCCTTCAACTCATCCAAGAAAGTGGCGCAAAATGGGTAGACTTCCGTTTTACAGACACTAAAGGTAAAGAGCAACACGTGACTTACCCAGCAGATACTATTGATGAAGATACATTTGAAGACGGTAAAATGTTCGATGGTTCTTCAATCTCTGGCTGGAAAGGTATTGAAGCGTCAGACATGATTTTACGCCCAGATGCTGAAACAGGTTTCATCGACCCGTTCTTCGCCGAGCCTACAGTTGTTGTGACTTGTGATGTCATTGAACCTTCAACTGGTCAAGGTTATGACCGTGACCCACGTTCTATCGCTCGCCGTGCAGAAGAATACCTAAAATCTACAGGTATTGGTGATACTGCATTCTTTGGTCCAGAACCAGAATTCTTCGTATTTGACGAAGTGAAATGGGACATCGACATGTCTGGCGCACGCCACACCTTAATCGCTGAAGAAGCGGCTTGGTCTACAGGTAAAGACTACGAGTCTGGTAACTCTGGCCACCGTCCACGCGTTAAAGGCGGTTACTTCCCGGTTCCTCCAGTTGATTCTCACCATGATATGCGTGCAGATATGTGTGCA
Organism: Acinetobacter sp. KAM396; assembly: GCF_021602765.1. NCBI lineage: Bacteria > Pseudomonadati > Pseudomonadota > Gammaproteobacteria > Moraxellales > Moraxellaceae > Acinetobacter > Acinetobacter sp. KAM396. The sequence continues at coordinate 221,989 of NZ_BPPH01000001.1, read as the reverse complement.
AAAATCGAAGAGATCATGGGCCCAGGTCGTGTAGAAGTACATCACCACGAAGTTGCATCTTGCCAGTTAGAAATTGGTGTGAGCTTCAACACCATGGTTCGTAAAGCTGACGAAGTACAACAGTTCAAATATGCGGTTTGGAACGTTGCGCACCAATATGCAAAAACTGCAACGTTTATGCCTAAACCAATGGTAGGCGATAACGGTTCAGGCATGCATGTACACATGTCCATCTCTAAAGATGGTAAAAACCTATTTGCGGGTGATGAATACGCTGGTCTGTCTGAAATGGCACTGTACTTCATTGGCGGTATCATCAAGCATGCCCGTTCATTGAATGCGATCACGAATCCATCTACAAACTCGTACAAGCGTTTAGTACCGCACTTTGAAGCACCAATTATGTTGGCTTACTCTGCGCGTAACCGTTCTGCATCTATTCGTATTCCTTATGTTTCTAGCCCGAAAGGCAAACGTATTGAAGCACGTTTCCCTGATCCAATGATGAACCCGTACCTAGGTTTCGCTGCATTGTTGATGGCAGGTCTTGACGGTATTCAAAACAAGATTCACCCAGGTGAAGCAGCAGACAAGAACTTGTATGACCTTCCACCTGAAGAAGAAGCAAAAATTCCAACTGTGGCACACAACCTAGAAATGGCGCTTGATGCTTTGAAAGAAGATCACGACTATTTATTAAAAGGTGGTGTATTCACCAAAGACATGCTTGATGCTTATATTGAATTGAAAACTGAAGATGTACGTCGTTTGAACACGACTACTCACCCAGTTGAATTTGATATGTACTACAGCTTGTAATACTCGAAAATTTCAAATTTCAAAAACCCGCTTCTGCGGGTTTTTTGTTTTAGATTGCGCAATCATGGTTTTAAGTTGGCATGGATTTTATCAAAATATAAGAATTCACTTAATTTTTTGGGATAATTGCAGAGAATTGCGCCCTCGGTCACAAAACTTTGCTTAAATTTGGGCTACACTAGGCTATCTTGTTAAGGTGGCGGAACATGCGAACACAGCCTATTTTTCCCAAGCAGGCTAATCTGCCTTCTGAATTAAAAACATGGCTATATGCAGCAGGTTCTTTGACCCAACAATTGACTCAGCTCGCAGGTGGACAATTTGAAGTTGAACCGCTGCAACAATCTTTTCAGCGTTTAAATTTACAAGATGCCCAGTGGATGCAAATGCCACATTGGCACACCTCATGGGTGCGTGAAAGCTATTTATATGGTTGTGATGAACAGCCATGGGTCAAAGCCAAAAGTATTTTTCCGATTCTAAGTTTACAAAGCAAAGCCCGTTTATTTCAGCACATTGGCAATAAACCGATTGGCTGGTTTTTGTTTCAGCGCACCAATCCGCTATGTCAAAGGCGTGTGGTTTTGCTTGATGAAGGCTGGACACGGCAGAGTTGCTATACTTGGCATGGCTGTAAATTTATTGTGCAAGAAACTTTTTTACCGTGTTTTGAGCAATTTATTCAACAACATTAAGATACGAGATTGGTATGGCATTGGCACAGCAGATCACGTGGCGTGAGCGTTTAGAAGCATATTATTATTTGTGTCGTTTCGATAAACCAATTGGCACAGAACTGGTGTTTTGGCCAACGATGTGGGCTTTGTGGATTGCCAATCAGGGTATGCCATCTATCGGGATATTAATCCCTATGATTCTAGGCACAATTTTTATGCGCGCCGCAGGTTGTGCCATCAATGACTTTGCTGACCGTAAGGTAGATGGTCATGTAGAACGTACCAAAACACGTCCTTTAGCCACGGGTGTGATTAGTGCCAAAGAAGCCATTTATGTATTCTTAGGTTTGGTTGCACTTAGCGCAGCCATGTTGTTGTTCTTACCGATTGAAACGTTTTATTGGTCTTTTGGGGCATTGTTTTTAGCGTTTATTTATCCGTTTATGAAACGCTACACTCATTTGCCCCAAGTGTTCTTAGGAGCGGCATTTTCATGGTCTATCCCCATGGCTTATACCGCTGTTGGCGCAACGCCTGATCTCACTTGCTGGTTATTGTATTTTGGAAATTTGGCATGGACTGTGGCGTATGACACTCAATACGCAATTACAGACCGTGAATATGATTTAAAAATTGGGGTGAAATCGACTGCAATTTTATTTGGTCGCTACGACATTCAAATTATTTCATTGTTGCAAGCAGGCAGTGTACTTTTAATTGGTACGGCATTGTGGTTGGAAAATATACTGATTCCATTTGGTTTGGCGGCATTATTGGTGGTAGTGGCAGACTTTATATATCAATGGCGTAAAACCAAAGATAAAGACCCGCAACGATGTTTTTGGGCATTTCGTCATAACCGTTGGGTAGGGCTGATTATTTTTTCAGGAATCGTATTGGCTTTAATGTAAATATTTCTATGCAAAAAAAACTGAGTAAAGCATCTGATGGTAGTGTGGGGCAGGTGCTTTTTTATTCGATGGCTGATCAATTTTTGCTGTTAAAAATTAAACTGAGCATTAGAACGTGCATACTTATGCACAAAGCACAATCAGCATTATTCTGATATATTGAGCTTCATTTAGAAGTTTGAATTAGGAATAGATGATGTCACAGTCTGAACAGCAAGCACCTGCAAAAAAGCCAAGCCTAAAAAAGATGATTTTCTTGGCAAGCTTAGGTTTGTTGATTCCTATTTTCTTGGTTAGCATGGCATTTTTAGCAGTTAATAGTGATGCTAAAAATCAGGAAAAATATAAACAACAACAGGCAGAAATTATTGTGCGTATTGAAGCGCGTGAAGCTGCAGAACAACAAGCGAAGCAGGCTAGTCAGATACAAGCCGCTTCAGAAGCTACACCTTAATATCGAGTTGATGATTTCAGCTCAAATCTGATTGCAATTGTCTGATACTCGGAATTTCGGTGTATCGGACAACGCGATAACCCGCCTCGTGAAACATTGCGTCTCGTTCTGCGTCTTCTTGTTCTTTGCCAATATGTGAAGGATCATCTAACTCTATAATTGCAATGACTTGCATGTCTGCATTTAAGATTACAAAATCAGTCACTTTACGATTAAACAGCGCACGAATTTTATAGTGGCTGTTAGTAATTAATGCGCTAAATGCCACTTGCGCCAAGATGTGATGCTCAGGAAAAGCCTGTTTTAAACGCATAAACATTCTGCGTTCAAAAGCCGTCATAATCGGTTTGGAATAAAAACTTTTCTTTGGAAAAAATAATGGCTTAAAAATTAAGATAAACAGGGCAAGGCTTGCCAAGCTGCCAATAAGCAAGAAAGTCAATTGACTGGATTCAAACATAGATGATGCGGTGCCGTTAGACCCAAATAAACAGCAGGAATAAAAAAACCCACGTCATACTGCGTGGGTTTTTTAATAAATTTGGCTCTCCCACCTGGGCTCGAACCAGGGACCTGCGGATTAACAGTCCGTCGCTCTACCGACTGAGCTATGGGAGAATCTGATACGCATTCTATGTGGGTATATGTTTTTGGTCAAGCTGGAATTGAAAAAAAGCGTTAAAAAGCAGATTAATTGCTTTAAAAATAAGCGCCTAGCCAGTTTTATAGCACTTTAAAGTGACTGAATCGCTTTTATATAATCTTCGCGTGTTTGTAGAGGGTTAGTTTTGCGACATAAATTAATTAATTTCAGCATCTTTTGCTGGGTCAGGTCTGCTTTCACTTGGTTTTGAATTTGTCTTAATGTTGCTTGTTGCTGTACTTTCAGATCTCGACTGCATTGATACAGACGTTCATACATGAGCGCAGCAGCAGTTTTATTGCTTTCAGATTTTTGTGTGCATTGAAAAATTGAAAAAATCACCACAATCAGAATTGTCCAAAAAATCAGGGATTTTAACCAAGGCGCTTGCATGGGCTTTCAAGTTTTATTGTTTTTGATGCACTTAAGGTAGCGAAAAAATAGAGACATCACAAGAGGAGCTGCCCGATCTTCATCGCATGTTTTTTAATTTTAATTTATGGAGGAGTTGGGCATGTTCAATTCGATTAGAACATCATATCCACTATAAAAACGATAAAAATTGCAAAAAAATCCCACGTCATTCTGCGTGGGATTTTTAGAATCTTGGCTCTCCCACCTGGGCTCGAACCAGGGACCTGCGGATTAACAGTCCGTCGCTCTACCGACTGAGCTATGGGAGAATAGATTGGCTCTCCAACCTGGGCTCGAACCAGGGACCTGCGGATTAACAGTCCGTCGCTCTACCGACTGAGCTATTGGAGAATCTGTGGGGCATTTTAGGGATGAAAGTTTAAGTCGTCAACATCTTCATCATTAGAAATGGATTGTTTGCGTTATAAATATTCATTTCATTGGCAAAAAATAAAAAAACTGCCCATAACGAGCAGTTTTTCTATATAAAAAATAGAAATTATTTTTCTACACCAGCTTCTTGACCTGCGTATTTCGCATTTGCGTAATCCCAGTTTACAAGGCTTTCTAAGAAAGTTTTGATGTAAGCAGGACGTGCGTTACGGAAGTCGATGTAGTAAGCGTGTTCCCAAACGTCAATTGTCAATACTGCAACTTTGCCGTGTGCCATTGGTGTGTCGGCATTTGAAGTTTTCATAATAGAAAGTTTGCCATTCACTTCGTCAGCCACTAACCAAGCCCAACCTGAACCGAATTGAGTGGTTGCTGCAGCAGCAAATTCTTCAGCGAATTTTTCGTAAGAACCGAAAGCTTCATCAATTTTAGCAGCCAAAGCACCAGTTGCTTTACCGCCACCGTTTTTCGCCATACAGTTCCAGTAGAACGTGTGGTTCCAAACTTGCGCTGCGTTGTTGAATACCCCAGCTTTAGCTGCATCACCTGCAGTTGCTTTGATAATTTCGTCTAAAGTTTTACCTTCAAGCTCTGTACCCGCGATCAAGTTATTTAAGTTCACAACATAAGTGTTGTGGTGTTTATCGTGGTGGTATTCTAAAGTTTCTTTGCTGATGTGTGGAGCAAGATCTTCGTAACCGTATGGTAAAGCTGGTAAAGTAATGGTTGTCATGTTTTCAATTCCTTGCATTTTGCTGGGTTTTAACATTAAGTGGTTCTATTGTAATAGATTTCGAGATAAATTGCGCATTAGGTTTAAATAACCATACAAAATTAGACTCGAATGTATACATCTAAAGACGATGTTAAAAACAGCTGTCATTTGAGTGAAATGTTAGGTGAAACAGTGTATTAAATTGGGTTATTTAATTCAAAATAACTATACTCAATATTAAACTGTTCTGAAATAGCTTTTGCGAGTCTTTGTACACCGTAGCGCTCAGTCGCATGATGTCCGCAGGCATAATAATGCACACCTAATTCTTTGGCTTCATAATAAGTGCGTTCACTGACTTCGCCCGAAATAAAGGCATCACAACCTTGTTCAGCCGCTTTGCCAATAAAATCTTGTGCTGCACCAGTACAAAAACCTATTTTTTGAATTTGACTTTTTTCGGCAGGAAGATGAATGGTATTAAAGCCTAAACGTGCTGTAAGATAATCACGAAATTCGCTTGCACTCATGGCTTGCTTTAAAAAACCAATATTGCCAATAGGATGACGTTCACTCGGGTCTAGGGCTTGCAAATTTTCTAACGCTAAACATTCAGCAATGGCTGCGTTATTGCCTAGACTTGGATGTGAATCGAGCGGTAAGTGATAACCGACCAAAGAAATATCGTGTTGGATTAAACTTTTGATGCGTTTACCGCGCATGCCTGTAATTGGGTAAGGTTCGCCTTTCCAAAAATAGCCATGATGCACCAACAATAAGTCTGCATTTTGCGCAATTGCGACCTCGATAGCTTCTTGAGAGGCGGTTACTGCACAAAGAATTTTTTGAACGTCAGACCTGCCTTCGATTTGTAAACCGTTTGGCGCGTAATCTTTAAATTCATGTGTATTTAAAGTTTGATCACACCATTGAATAATTTCTTTTAATTGCGCCATAACTCTCTCAAATTGCACATATTTAGCGAATATCAAAACATATTTTGTATTGTAACTAAAGCAAGACAAAACTCTTGGGCTTTTTTATGTTTCTATTTGTATTTCGTTTTACAATAGCTCATTCAATGACTTAATCATCAAAAAAATTTATTTAGAGGTACAAAACGTGCGCCGGACCTTTACCTGGTTACCTTGGGTGTTACTCATTCTAGTCATTATTGGCTTTGTGACTTGGCAACAGCTGCAAAAACCGAAAGCGCCTGTAGCTGCCGATGGGGTCAAAATGCCTGCCGAAAAAGTTGAACCATTAATTGATACAACACGCACGGGTAGGGTGGTGTCGTACAGCGCTGCGGTAAAAGTGGCTGCGCCAGCAGTAGTGAATATTTTTACCACACAAAAAGTCAAACAGTTGGATCATCCATTACTGAATGACCCTGCGTTTCGTGAGTTTTTTGGTAACCAGTTGCCCGATCAATTTAAGCAAGGTCCAAATGAAAACAGTTTGGGTTCTGGGGTAATTGTTCGTCCAGACGGTTATATTTTGACAAATAACCATGTGATTGCGCAGGCAGAACAAATTGTGGTGGCATTGCATGATGGCCGTCGTGCTGAGGCAAAAGTTGTTGGTACTGACCCAGATACGGACTTGGCGGTAATTAAAATTGAGTTAGAAAAATTGCCAGTCTTGCCATTTAAACTCAGTGGTAATGAAGTTGGCGATGTGGTCCTTGCGATTGGCAACCCGTTTGGGGTAGGGCAAACGGTGACTCAGGGAATTATTTCTGCCACAGGTCGTTCTGATTTAGGCATTAATACCTATGAAGATTTTATTCAAACCGATGCGGCAATTAACCCAGGTAACTCTGGTGGTGCATTGATTGATGTGGCAGGGAATTTAATTGGGGTAAATACTGCAATTTTCTCACAATCGGGTGGTTCATTAGGCATTGGTTTTGCAATTCCTGCGCAAGTGTGTCAGCAAGTTTTAAACTCTATTTTAAAAGATGGACGTGTGGTTCGTGGTTGGTTAGGTATTAGTTTATTGCCTGTAGAACAAGACAATATTTTAGAGCCTGCACAAGGCGGTGTAGTGGTTGCAGATGTACTGCGTGGTGGCCCAGCTGCAGAAGCTGGTTTAAAACGTGGTGATAAAATTCTGAAAGTAAATAATGAAGCGATTACCTCAACTTCGCATTTAATTAATTATGTGGCAGCACAAGCACCAAACAGCACAGTCACGGTATCGGTAGAGCGTGGTGAAGAGGCACTAGATTTACAGGTCGCTGTAGGTGAACGAAAAGTACAAAATTCAGATAAGCAATTTATTCCATTGCCTGAATAATGTATTGATCATCCGTAAAAAAGCCCTGCCAGTAGCAGGGCTTTTTTGTGGTAGGAATCCAATAGAAGTTGCTACATCGCCTAAATGTATTCACTTTTGTATAAATCGAAGCGATGCCGTATTTAAGTTTATGGGTTTATCTGTAAATATCAAGATGTTGTCCTGCCTCAATCCAGAGCAGAACCTAGAAGATATTGAAGTCCTGTTTAATATGTTTATTCAGTATCAAAGCTGCATTCTCTTAACTACTAGGTTTTTCTTTAATTTATGCTGGATAAGAATAAAAGAGAGAGCAAAATTGCAAAGAAGTTTTTGAATAGAAGCTCTGTCTGATAAAAGATAGATATAAAAAACAGCGGCCTAGACCGCTGTTTTAAATTATTTTGAAATTATTGCTCTTGTTGAATACCTGCCACTAACCAGTCTTGGTTTGAACCTGCAGGTTTTACAAAGTGCCAGATTTCTGTAAATGGCTGCGGTAGGCTGTTCAGGTCTTCGCTGACCGTACCAGTAAAGCGTACACTCACTACATATTGACCATTTTCAGTTGCTGAATCGACCACCATTGCATTCAAGTTAGAAAACTCTGCTACATCTTGGTCTTGGTTCGCCATAATATCTTGATACATTGACTGATATAAATCAGGTGTTAAATAACGCTGAATTTCTGCGATATTACTGGCGGTGTTCATAGACTGAATATGGTTAAAACGCTGACGTGCAACACGTAAGAAAGCGGCAGGCTCAGAACCATCAGGCAATTGATTGCCACTGTTAGTATAAGCTGTGCCGAAAGGAGCATTGTTATTTGCTGCTTGGCTAAAAGGAGCTTGTGTTGCAGTTGCAGAACCACCTACAGACTGACCAAAAATATTGGTGTTGTCGTTACGCGGAGCAGCATTTGCTGGAGTTTGCGCAAACGGTGCCTGATTGGCACCGCTGTTTGGCGCATACGGGTTAGGCGTTAGTTTTTTTTTTGCGCCCATCTTACGGAAAATGAAGAAGGCGACAGCAGCAGCGAGTAAAATCCAAATCCAGCTTGGAATACCACCTTTTTCCTCTTGTGCTTCGGCTGCACTGGCTTGGTCATCTGCCAAAGCATTCGCAGCAACAGCACCAATCGCTGCACCAGCAACACCTGCTGCAACCATACCACCTACGCCTGGGCCAGATTTTTGCTGAGCAGGAGCAGGTTGTTGTGCTGGCGTTGTTTGGCGAGGTTGTTGGTAAGACTGAGTTGGGGCTGCAGAACGGCTCATACCATGACTTTTACCGCCACCTGCACGTTTTGCTTCTGCTGCCAACGGTGCTACCAATAAGGTCGCTGTAAGCATTGCTGCAATCAAACCACGCTGTCGAACTTCCATCAAATTTTCCTATATTAAAATAAAGTTAAGCTGTGTATTTATGCAGGCATTTGCTACGAATTTCAATATAAAATCGGTATTTTTTCTACAAATGTTGAGAAATACATAGTGAAGTGAATACGGCTAAAAAGTCTTTAGAGATTTTCACTTAAACTCATGGCTTCACTTAAAGCTTCATGCAAACGAGCTACCGCAATAATTTGCACACCTGCAATGGCTTTTTGTGGTGCATTGCCACGAGGCACAATAATGTATTTAAAGCCATGCTTAATGGCTTCTTTTAAGCGTTCTTGACCATTAGGCACAGGGCGGATTTCGCCCGACAAACCGACCTCACCAAAAACAGCCAATTGTTGTGGTAGGGCTTTGCCTCGTAAGCTCGAAGCACAGGCCAGTAATACTGCAAGGTCAGAGCCTGTTTCGGTAATTTTTAAACCACCAACCACATTTACATACACGTCTTGCCCTGAGGTTTGCACACCACCATGTCGATGCATGACCGCCAACAACATATTCAGACGGTTTTGCTCCAAACCTAAAGCTACACGTCTAGGTTGACCATGTGCATCATCCACCAAGGCTTGTACTTCAACCAAAAGGGGACGTGTACCTTCGCGGCTAATCATGACAATCGAACCTGGGATTGCTTCATCATAACGACTTAAAAATATCGCTGATGGATTGGCGACTTCACGTAAGCCTTTATCGGTCATGCCAAAAACACCCAGCTCATTCACTGCGCCAAAACGGTTTTTGACGGCCCGAATCATACGGTAACGAGAGTCTGACTGACCTTCAAAATATAGGACACAATCGACCATGTGTTCCAAGACGCGTGGCCCTGCCAAAGCGCCTTCTTTGGTCACGTGACCCACAATAAAGAGTGCTGTGCCACTGTTTTTTGCAAAGCGAGTTAGAAGTGCCGCCGATTCACGAATTTGTGAAACGCCACCTGGTGCAGATTGCAACGTTTCGGTATATAAAGTTTGAATTGAGTCTAAAACAGCCACAGCAGGGCGTTCATGCGCAAGCACTTCGCAAATACGTTCAACACAGGTCTCTGCCATGACTTTGAGCTGATCTGTGGGTAAGTCTAAGCGTTGAGCACGTAATGCCACTTGTGAAAGCGATTCTTCACCCGTGATATATAAGGCGGTGTTGTTGGCCGCAGCCATGTGAGTTGCAGTTTGCAGCAAAATGGTCGATTTACCGATACCTGGGTCACCACCAATGAGCACCACCGAACCTGTAACCAAACCACCACCCAATACACGGTCAAACTCACCAATGCCTGTGGTTAGTCTGGTTTCATGCGAAACAGATACTTTGTTTAATGTAGTAATTGCTGCAGCTTGTCCTGCATAGCCACCGCCCATTTTGGGTTGGGCACGATGCGTGACTGCAGGTGCAATACTCACTTCATTCAGCGAGTTCCACTCGCCACATTCCGAGCATTGTCCTGCCCATTTAGGATGATCTGCGCCACATTGTTCACAGCGATAGACACTTTTTACTTTTGCCATAAGTCCAGTCGTTGTATTTATTTGAAAACTGGCTACAGCATACAGAGTAAAGGCGGGGAATTGAATGTTATCTTGATCTTTCAAGGAAAATCATACAACCACAATGGTGATTGTATGATGGGTAAGGATGAAATTACATTTGTAGCTAAGGCTTAATACAACTCGCCAGATTTGCGTTTGGCAATAAAGTCCTTAGATTCTTTGGCAATCACACCAGACAGTAATAATAAGGCAATCAGGTTCGGAACAGCCATTAAACCGTTAAAGGTATCGGCAAATAACCAAACGAGATCGAGTGTCGCGATGGTACCAATGAACACCGAAGCAATATAAATCAGGCGGTAAATCAATACGTATTTTTCGCCGAATAAATATGTACAGCATTTTTCGCCATAATAGCTCCAACCGAGAATGGTGGAATAGGCGAAGAAAATAATCCCGAATGTAACGACCCAACCACCAAAGCCTGGCAATAACTGGTCAAAAACCTGTGTGGTGAGTACAGCGCCTGTTGCACCACCAAAGCTATTGCCTGCCATAATGAAGCCCATCACCAAAACAATCCCCGTGATGCTACAAACAATAATGGTATCAATGAAGGTACCTGTCATAGACACTAAACCTTGACGCGCAGGGTGGTCGGTTTTTGCAGCCGCAGCAGCAATTGGGGCAGAACCCATCCCTGCTTCGTTGGAGAATACGCCACGTGCAACCCCGTAACGAATTACTGCACCAATTGCACCGCCCGCAACCGCTTCACCAGTAAAAGCATCACGGAAAATTAGCTCGAGTGCAGGCACCACAAGGTGTAAATTATTCAGGATGATAATTAAACCGCCTGTAACATACAGAATGGCCATAATTGGAACAATCACCGAAGAAGCTTTGGAAATTGAGCTAATTCCGCCCAAAATCACCAAGGCAGAAAATACGGTAATCACCACACCTGTAATCCAAGTTTCTACACCTAAGCTATTTTCAACTGCTAAAGCTACGGTGTTGGATTGTACTGAACTACCAATTCCAAACGAGGCGACTGTGCCAAAAAAGGCAAAGATAATCGCCAGCCATTTCCATTTTAGTCCACGCTCAATGTAGTACATTGGGCCGCCTGACATTTGCCCTTTTTCGTTTTTAATACGGTATTTAACCGCCAAAACACCTTCACCATATTTGGTCGCCATACCAAACAGGGCAGTCATCCACATCCAAAACACTGCACCCGGGCCACCGAGGACGCAAGCCGTTGCAACACCTGCAATATTTCCCGTACCAATGGTGGCAGAGAGTGCAGTCATGAGTGATGCGAAATGTGAAATATCACCCTGCTCTTTTTGAGCTTTGTCGTGTTTGCAAAAGACTTGTTTAAAAGCCAGTGGCAGCATACGGAATTGCCAAAACAATAAGCGAAAGGTGAGGAAAACGCCCGTTCCCACAATGAGAACTAGCATGTATGGACCCCAGACCCAACCGCTTAAGGTTTCCATCATCGATTGTAAATTTTGCATAAATTTCTTCTTATAAACGCAGTGTATAAATGCTTAGTTTGTGACAGTAATTGAACAATTGTAAAAATTAAGCAAGTGATATGCCAGTTTTTAAACTTCATGTTAAAAGAACTTGGTGTTAAGCACGCTATATTTTTTGCATAGTTTTTAGATTTTGACAATTGATGCCTAGAAATAAAATTAACTTTATCTGTGTGTGAAGTCGCATTTTTTTAGAGCTGACAAAGTCAATCAATGCTTGCAGAGTGGCAAGTAAGCTAGAATTTTTACTAAGCTCAATATAATCTCTCTGCATTAGCACTTTGGTCACGGCAGTGATCGCGCTATACTTCATTGAAAATATTTTATAGGTGGTCAGATGCGTACCGTCATTTGCTGCATGAGTGTTTTGCTTACAACAGTGGTTTTGGTCGGTTGTGGTCAGTCAGGTACATTACAGTTACCCAATGACCCAAATTACGACAAACGCGCAAAATATTTGTTATATCCAGATGCTGCGCCTAAACGTGCAACGCAATCGGCAACATCTTCAGACACAGCCGTACCTGTGCAACAGCAGTTTGCTGCACCTGCTGCATCTACATCGACTACACCTTAACGCTTTCTAGATAAAGGATACATTCATGAGTTTTACCCGCATTCAAGGGGTTTTGCACGCCGAGCAATGTTCGCTACAACAACTCGCACAGCAATTTGGCACACCACTCTATGTTTATTCAAAAGCGACTTTTGAAAAGCATTATTTAGATATGGATCGTGCTTTCCACTTTATCGATCATCAAATTTGTTTTGCGGTAAAGTCAAACTCGAATCTTGCGGTATTGAATGTATTGGCTAAGTTGGGTGCAGGTTTTGATATTGTGACAGGCGGTGAATTGGCGCGTGTTCTCAAAGCAGGTGGTGATGCATCGAAAATTGTTTTTTCAGGTTTAGGTAAAACTGAAGCCGATATTCAAAAAGCGTTGGAAGTTGGGATTGCCTGCTTTAACGTAGAATCGCATGCAGAATTAGACCGTATTCAAAAAGTTGCGGCAAGCATGAATGTCAAAGCACCAATTTCATTACGGGTTAACCCAGATGTCGATGCCAAAACCCATCCTTATATTTCTACAGGCTTAAAAGAAAACAAGTTCGGGATTCCGTCTGATTCGGTATATAGCACTTATGAATATGCGGCTTCTTTAGCAAACTTAGATATCGTTGGAATTGACTGTCACATCGGTTCACAATTGACCGAAACACAACCGTTTGTCGATGCTTTAGATCGCGTGATTGTGATGATTGATACCTTAAAAGAAATGGGTATTCAGCTAAAACACATTGATATTGGCGGTGGTTTAGGGGTGACTTATAAAGATGAAACTCCACCAACGGTTGAAGAATATGCCAATGCTTTACGTCCCGCTTTAGAAAAGTTAGGTCTTAAAGTGTATATGGAACCGGGTCGTAGTATCTCTGCCAATGCGGGCGTGCTGCTAACAAAAGTTGATTTACTCAAACCGACCAATCATCGTAACTTTGCGATTATTGACGCTGCCATGAATGACTTAATCCGTCCTGCGTTATATGAAGCGTGGATGGACATTCAGCCCGTCACCCCACGTACGGATGTTGAAGCGCTAGAGTGGGATGTGGTTGGTGCAATTTGTGAAACAGGTGACTTCTTAGGTAAAGAGCGTCAGCTTGCGATCAAAGAAAATGATGTTTTGGCTGTGATGGGTGCGGGTGCATACGGTTTTGTGATGAGTTCTAACTACAACAGCCGTGGCCGTGCAGCCGAAGTCATGGTCGATGCAGATCAAGTACATTTAATTCGTGAACGTGAAAGCATTGAATCGTTGTGGGAAAGAGAGCGTTTATTGCCATAAGGGGAATTCGAGATGTTATTAGAATTTACCAAAATGCATGGTCTGGGCAACGATTTCATGGTGGTTGATCTCATCAGCCAACGTGCTTATTTGGATGCATTGACTATTCAGCGCCTTGCAGACCGTCACTTTGGGGTTGGCTTTGACCAACTCCTGATTGTGGAACCGCCCGATTTGCCAAATGTTGATTTTAAATATCGCATTTTCAATGCCGATGGTTCTGAAGTGGAGCAGTGCGGCAATGGTGTGCGTTGTTTTGCGCGTTTTGTGCATGAACGTCAGCTTACGACCAAAACTAAAATCAAGGTGCAAACCAAGGCAGGCATTGTAGAACCTGAATTGGGGCAAAATGGTTGGGTGCGGGTGAATATGGGCTATCCAAAATTCTTACCGCATGAGATTCCATTCATTGCAGATGAGCCTGATAATTTATACGACATCGCGCTGAAAGATGGTGCTGCATTGACCATTGATGTGGTGAATATGGGCAATCCGCATGCTGTGACCATTGTGCCCGATGTATTGACTGCCGATGTGGCAGGAATTGGCCCACAAGTAGAATCACATGAGCGTTTCCCGCAGCGCGTCAATGCAGGTTTTATGCAAATCATTGACGAAAAACATGCACGTTTGCGTGTGTTTGAACGTGGCGTGGGTGAAACCTTGGCTTGTGGTACAGGTGCATGTGCTGCAGCCGTTTCGGGTATGCGTCGAGGCTTATTGTCTAATTCAGTTGAAATTGAACTGGCAGGTGGTAAGTTGCAAATCGAATGGCGTGAAGGTGATGTGGTATGGATGACAGGGCCAACTGCTAACGTCTATCACGGTCATTTGGATTTAAATTATTTTCAGGGTTGATGCTTCGTTCTAACATGAACGGATGATTAATCTTACTTAAAAGCACGATTCAAAACGAATGGTGCTTTTTTGTATCTTGCGGCACGGATCAGGTATGCTGTACCGAACGTCATTCTAAAAACTTCTACTCATTATGCCGCAACTGATTTTTTTACCTGGCGCTTCAGGCAATACCGCATTTTTTCATCCTCTAATCGAAAAGATTGAAAAATTGCCGTGGCAGAATGTTGTAAAAATTGTGGCTTATCCTGAGTTTAATCATCAACCTGCACATTCACAGGTACATGATTTTGCAAGTTTGCAGGCTTATGTGTTGGCGAATATCCCAGATGATTGCATTATCATTGCACAGTCGATGGGTGGTATTTTTGCAGTTGCTGCCGCGTTGCAATATCCAGAAAAAGTGAAAGGATTGGTATTGGCTGCAACATCTGGTGGCATGGATTTAAGCAGTTTTCAGGCGCAAGATTGGCGACAAGACTATAAAGTAAGTGATTTAAATTATCCTGACTGGTTTGTTGAGGCAAAAGTCGATTACACAGCAGACTTCGCTAAAATCCACATGCCTATTTTGTTGTTATGGGGCGATCAAGACCCGATAAGTCCACTGGCTGTAGGTGAGTTTTTACAACAACAATTTCCACACACCGTATTAAAAATTGTACATGGTGGTGATCATTTGTTTTTAGAAACACATGCAGATCAGGCGGCTGAACACATAGCTGACTATTTATCACAGTTTGCGACAGTTCAGCAATCGGAGCGTGACTAATGTACGATCCGCAGCAACTATTAAATATGTGGCTGAAAGAGCGTGAAATACAACAACAGTCACCACATACAATAAAAGCCTACGCGCGCGATTTAAATGATTTTTTTAGCTTTTGTGAGCAACAACAACTTGCCTTATATGATGTAGAAGCTGCAGATTTGCGCCATTATTTAGCGCAAAAAGTAGAACAGCAACAATTAAATAGCAGCAGTTTGCAGCGCATGTTGTCAGCGATTCGTCAGTTTATGAAATGGGCAGAGCATGGACAATATTTACAATTTAATCCAATTGATAATTTTCAGCTAAAACGTCAGCCAAGCCCTTTGCCAGGTTTGATTGATATTGAAACAATTCATCAAATTTTGGATCAGCCAGAACCTGAAACTGAAGTACAACAACAAATGTGGCGGCGCGATAAAGCGATTTTAGAATTGCTATATTCGAGTGGTTTACGTTTAGCAGAAGTACAAAGTTTACGTATCCGCGATTTAGATTTTAACCGTCAATTGCTGCGCATAACAGGTAAAGGCAATAAAACCCGCATTGTGCCTTTTGGTCGTAAAGCCAAAGATGCAGTGATGCAATGGTTACAGATTTATCCTCTGTGGCAGGGCGATTTTGTACCCGATGCAGCATTGTTTATTACCCAAAAAGGCGAACCTTTAAAAGCACGCCAAATAGAAAATCGGGTGAAGTTTCAGGCACGGCGTGCAGGTGTCAATGTCGATTTACATCCGCACTTATTACGACATTGTTTTGCCAGTCACATGCTGTCTAATAGTGGTGATATACGCGCCGTTCAAGAAATGCTAGGGCATAGTAATTTAAGTACCACACAAATTTATACCCATGTCGATTTTGACCATTTGGCACAAGTGTATGATCAGGCGCATCCACGTGCCCATAAAAAGTAAATTTTGCGACAATTTAGGTGAATAGGCACTATTTTTGCTTGTGGTAGGTAGGGCTTTACAATTTGCAAATGCGTTTATTTAGGATGTAAGTCGCAATGCAAGAGCGCTTTCACTAAGATGTCATTGCAACTATTGTAGAATAATAAAAACTTGCGTTATGCAGTATAAAGAAGCAGAAAGAGTGGGTCACACGAATAATAGACATGGATGACATTATTTTTTGTTCCACTGCATAACACTTTGGATATCAAATGATAGGCAAAACCATGATTTCAAATCTTCAAGTAAAATATGACCAGCTCAGTCCGAGTCAAAAAGAAATTTTTGCTGGCTATGGATTACGTCAGGTAAAACACTTTGTAGAGATTAGCTTGCCTATGATTGAGCAAGAATTGCCAGCGCATTGCCAAGTTCAGGGCATTAATGCAGAAGGTAAAATGCAAGCGATCAACCCACAGACTCAACAAAGCTATTTATGGATTTCAGATCAACAGTGGCAAGAACGTCCAAACAGTG
Source organism: Acinetobacter sp. KAM396 (assembly GCF_021602765.1). Lineage (NCBI taxonomy): Bacteria > Pseudomonadati > Pseudomonadota > Gammaproteobacteria > Moraxellales > Moraxellaceae > Acinetobacter > Acinetobacter sp. KAM396. The sequence goes on along the minus strand of NZ_BPPH01000001.1, from coordinate 205,336 downwards.
CCAGTAAAATTGACCTGAAAGAAGACTTTTTGGCGGTTTGGGAAATTTTTAATTTACAGGCCTATGAGCTGATTGATTTAAGCCATATTCACCGTGATTTCCTAGAAACTCAGCAAGTTTAAGCTGAGTTTTTTTATGCCTTAAATCATGAAGGTAATGGGGTTGTAGTGCATTGATACTCATTAAAATACAAAAGATTGCTTCTTTCTTATCCAATAAAAGCTTCAATGTTGTGAAGTGAACTAACAGTCACATTTAAAAAGGGTGTTTTTATCAGGAAAAAATAAGCAAATAAGGGCAGTTTCTATCTTTAATGACAGTTTAGTTAACGGTTTTTATGTAAGGAATTTGCATGTTTTGTAGACATCTCTGTATTTAAACTATTTTTCAATCAATCTTGCTGATGTTATAAATCAATAACAAAAATAATATAAATCAAAGTTTAAAATTAAATATATAATCGTCTTTTGGTTTGTTTATTTTTAGAAATAAAAAAGTATGAACGCATCGTTCAGTTAATTTTGGTCATTTTTAGAGTTGTTTAGACAATTCAGACTTGACCGAAATGCCAATCACATAGCAAGATAGGACACCTAAAAAATTTAAAGCGAAGAGTTATTATTAACTTTTCTCAATATTTACTTTTGCTAAAACAGCCGAGGATTACATGAAGGCTCTTGTTGCTGTAAAACGTGTGGTAGATGCCAACGTTAAAGTTCGCGTTAAGCCGGATAATAGTGGAGTTGACCTGACTAACGTTAAGATGTCAATTAACCCATTCTGTGAAATCGCAGTGGAAGAGGCGGTTCGTTTAAAAGAAAAAGGAACTGTTTCAGAAATCGTAGTGGTATCCATTGGTCCTAAAGAAGCGCAGGAACAAATCCGTTCTGCAATGGCACTTGGTGCAGACCGTGGTATTTTGGTTGAAACAGCCGATGAGATTGGTGCACTTGAAGTGGCTAAAATCTTAAAAGGTGTTGTTGAACAAGAACAGCCACAACTTATTCTCTTGGGCAAACAAGCCATTGATGACGACTCTAACCAAGTTGGTCAAATGCTCGGCGCTTTACTGGGTGCAGGTCAGGGTACTTTTGCTTCAGAAGTTAAGGTAGAGGGCGATAAAGTTCAGGTTACACGTGAAATTGACGGTGGTTTACAAACTGTTGAGCTTACACTTCCTGCAATCATCACCACTGACTTACGTTTGAATGAGCCACGTTATGCGGCACTTCCAAACATCATGAAAGCACGTAAAAAACCGCTAGACACTAAATCTCCTGGAGATTATGGCGTTGCAACAGGTTCTAAGCTGAAAACTGTAAAAGTTGAAGCACCTGCTGAGCGTAAAGCGGGCGTACAAGTGAAATCTGTAGACGAACTTGTAGATAAATTGAAAAACGAAGCGAAAGTGATCTAATACAGAAGGATAAAAATCATGAGTATTTTAGTTATCGCTGAGCACGACAATAAAGCACTAAATGGTGCAACATTAAACGTTGTTGCTGCAGCTCAAAAAATCGGTGGTGATATCACTGTATTGGTTGCGGGTTCTGGTGCACAAGCAGTAGCAGACCAAGCGGCTAAAGTTGCAGGCGTAAGTAAAGTATTACTTGCCGACGATGCAGCTTATGCAAACCAATTGGCTGAAAACGTAGCAAAACTTGTTGCAGAATTAGGCAAAGGTTATAGCCATATCCTTGCTGCTTCTACAACAACAGGTAAAAACATTTTACCGCGTGCAGCTGCGCTTCTTGATGTTAGTATGATCACAGACATCGTCGCTGTAGATTCTGCAAAGACATTCAAGCGTCCAATTTATGCAGGTAACGCGATTGCAACTGTAGAATCTTCAGAGGCGATTGTGGTGGGTACTGTACGTGGTACAGCATTTGACCCAGTGGCTGCAGAAGGTGGTTCGGCTGCGGTTGAAGCTGCTACTGTGACAGGTGATGCTGGTATTTCTAAGTTCGTCTCTGAAGAAATTGTGAAATCAGAGCGTCCAGAATTAACTGCAGCTCGTATTGTAGTTTCTGGTGGTCGTGGTGTAGGTTCTGGTGAGAACTATCACAAAGTACTTGATCCATTAGCAGACAAACTTGGTGCAGCACAAGGTGCTTCACGTGCAGCAGTAGATGCAGGCTTCGTACCAAACGACATGCAAGTAGGTCAAACAGGTAAAATCGTTGCACCTGATTTGTACATCGCTGTAGGTATCTCTGGTGCGATTCAGCACTTGGCAGGTATGAAAGATTCTAAAGTGATCGTTGCGATCAACAAAGACGAAGAAGCGCCAATCAACGCAGTAGCTGACTACTGGTTAGTGGGTGACTTGAACACTGTTGTTCCAGAATTGGTTTCTAAAATCTAATTACTGAACACAGTCTATAACGCCTCTATGTGAATAACATAGAGGCGTTTTTTATTGTCTTTTTTTTAATATTCTCGATTCATTTCGTTGTATTTTTAATTTAGACGCAGTGATTAGCTATAAGTGCATCATGTGAACTAATCGTATATGTGGGTACATATTGAGCACGCGGATGCTGAAGATATTTTGACGTTACGCTTAAAAATATGACGCACTTTTGTTTCTTGGGTGTGAATATGATTTACCTAAAAAACCACCATTAAATTTAAGTAAATTAACAAGATTAAGATCATCTCTAAAGCACAAAAACACAGGCGTATATGCTATAATTTTTCGCTAGTTTTTATTTTTAGCCTGCATTTTAGGCTAATCATTTGCAAGTTTTACGACATATAAAATGCAAGCAAAATTTGTTTGCAGAATAAGGAGTATGCATGAGCGTATCGGAAATTAGACCGATTGCCATTGAGGATGAACTCAAGCACTCGTATTTAGACTATGCGATGAGTGTGATTGTATCACGTGCGCTGCCAGATGTACGAGATGGTCTAAAACCTGTGCATCGTCGTGTGCTATTCGCAATGCACGAATTGGGCAATGACTACAACAAAGCTTACAAAAAGTCTGCCCGTGTAGTCGGTGACGTTATCGGTAAATATCACCCACATGGTGATTATGCAGTTTACGAAACGATTGTTCGCATGGCGCAAGATTTCAGTTTGCGTTATCAATTGGTCGATGGTCAGGGTAACTTCGGTTCGATTGATGGCGATAGTGCTGCAGCTATGCGTTATACCGAAGTCCGTATGCGCAAACTTACCCACGAATTGTTGGCCGATTTAGAAAAGGACACCGTCGATTGGGAAGATAACTACGACGGCTCTGAGCGTATTCCTCAAGTAATGCCAACTCGTATTCCAAACCTATTGGTCAATGGTGCTGCAGGTATTGCGGTGGGTATGGCGACCAATATGGCACCGCATAACATGACTGAAGTGGTGCATGCATGTTTGGCTTATGCAGACAACCCAAATATTTCAATTGAAGGGCTAATGGAACATATTACTGGTCCAGACTTCCCTACAGGTGGCATCATCTACGGTAAATCAGGCATTGTCGATGCTTACCGTACAGGCAAAGGCCGTTTGCATATTCGTGGTAAGTATCATTTTGAAGAAGATCAAAAGTCTGGTCGTACCACCATCGTCTTTACTGAAATCCCTTATCAGGTCAATAAAGCCAAAACCATTGAGCGTATTGCTGAACTGGTAAAAGAGAAGAAACTCGAAGGTATTTCAGAACTACGTGATGAGTCTGATAAAGAAGGGATGCGTATTGCAATTGATCTGAAGCGTGGTGAAAACGCTGAAGTGATTGTGAATAACCTATTCTTGAATACACAATTAGAAAACTCATTCAGCATCAACATGGTTTGCCTAGACAATGGTCAGCCAAAATTGATGAACCTGAAAGATATTATTGCGGCATTTATTCGTCACCGCCAAGAAGTGGTGACCCGCCGTACCATGTTCGAGTTGCGTAAAGCACGTGAACGTGGGCACATTTTAGAAGGCTTAACCGTCGCATTGGCCAATATTGATGCCATCATCGAAACCATTAAATCTTCTGCCAACCCAGCCGAAGCGCGTGAGCGTTTACAGGTAGGCGAATGGGCAGCAGGCGGTGTAGTCGCATTATTAGAAAAAGCTGGTTCCGTGTCTATTCGCCCAGATGAAATTGAAGGTGAAGATTTAAGCCGTCCATTTGGTTTAGGTGGAGATGTTTACCGTCTTTCTCCAGCGCAGGTCGGTGCGATTCTGGAACTGCGTTTACACCGCTTAACCGGTCTGGAACAAGACAAGTTACATGCAGAATATTCTGAAATTCTGGCGCAAATCGCTGAATACACCGCTATTTTAAATGACTTTAATTTATTGATGGCGGTGATTCGTGAAGAGCTGGCGCTGGTATTGCAGCAATATGGCGATGCACGTCGCACTGAAATTGTTGAATCGCGTATTGATTTCTCGCGTGAAGATTTAATTCCTGAAGAGCAGGTGGTGTTAACCGTTTCACAATCCGGTTATGCCAAGACTCAGCCATTGTCCGATTATCAGGCTCAGCGCCGTGGTGGTCGTGGTAAGTCTGCCACAAGCATGAAAGAAGATGATTATATCCAGCATCTGATTGTCACCTCGAACCACGCGACCGTACTGTGCTTTACCGATGTCGGTAAGGTCTATCGCCTGAAAGTATTTGAAGTGCCACAAGCTTCACGTGGTTCGAAAGGCCGTCCAATGGTCAACCTGTTGCCATTAGATGCCAATGAAACCATTACCGCGATTCTGCCAGTAATTGATGCACCGAAGAAATTCAAAGAGCGTCTGGCCGATTTCCGTAGTTTTGTGAAAGCCAATGCGGCACATCTACAAACCAACGCAATCATTGCTGCACATTATGCAGAATTAGAAGCAGCATTTGCTGAATTAGCAGATGGAGATGATTTATCTGACGCATTACGTGTGCAATTGAAACAATTGGGTGTAGAGCTTTCTGCAACCGATTTAGATGATGAAATCATTGCAGAATTTGCATCACAAGCAGAAGCCTTGCGTAAAAACTTCTATGTCTTTATGGCAACGGCATCGGGTACAGTGAAACGTGTTGAATTGGAACAATTCAGTAACGTGCGTTCGAATGGTTTACGTGCCATTGAATTAAATGAAGACGATACCTTAATTGGTGTTGCAATTACCGATGGCGAACAGCAAATTATGTTGTTCTCTAATGAGGGTAAAGCCATTCGTTTTGCTGAAACCGATGTACGTTCAATGGGCCGTGCGGCAAAAGGTGTACGTGGTATGCGTGTTAGCTTTGGTTCAGCGCAAGTTGAAGATGTCGAAGATGCAGAAGTAGATAGCGATGATGAAGATAATTCAGATTCAGCACTCATCAGTCGTATTGTATCGCTAGTTGTAGTACCAGAAACAGGCGAAGTTTTGTGTGCTTCGGCGAATGGTTATGGTAAGCGTACACCTGTAGATGACTTCCCAACCAAAAAACGTGGCGGTAAAGGCGTGATTGCCATTAAGACCTCTGAACGTAATGGTGAATTGGTGGGTGCAGTTGCGATTGATGAAAGCAAAGAGCTGATGCTGATTTCTGATGGCGGTACATTAGTGCGTACTCGCGCTTCTGAAGTGGCACAAACAGGTCGTAATGCACAAGGTGTGCGTTTAATCCGCTTAGGTGAAAACGAAACATTGGTGGGCGTAGAGGCGATTGAAGCTGTGGAAGAAGAGGATGATTTACTGGACGAGGCGCTCAATGCAGAATCTTCAGAAACTCCTGCAGCTGCTGATGTGCAAGCGGAAGATGCTCCAGTAGAAAACAATCTAACTGAAGCTGCTTTAGATGATCAAAACTCAACTGACTAAAGTGTGAGCGCAAGATGCTCGCATTGCATGAATTAAGGACGCTTCGGCGTCCTTCTTCTTATGCCGCATAAATGGAAATAAACATGACGATGAAAATACGATGTGTAATATGCGCTACAATTTTAAGTTTAGCAGGCTGTGGTCAGGTACAAGACAATGTGCCTGAACCGACAGAAGCACAACAACAGGTTGCATTCTCAGCATATACCGACCTACAAAAGGGGCAATACGAGCAATTTTTGTCACATTTAGAACCTGAGTTACAACAGTATTTTCAGGAGAATCAACGGGTCATGAAAAAATTCACTAGTGCCATTCCTAAAGATACAGAGGGTTCCCGCACCTTAATGATCAAGAAAATTGAGCAGCAAGCCAATCACAGTCAGCAATACAAAGTCAGCTATGAAATTGCCTATCCTAAAAACTTGGTGCAATACGATGTCAGTTTTGATGAGGGAATAAATGCGCTAACCGCAAAGAATCAACCTAAAATTCGGAATTTAAATATTCAGGTCTTTGGTGAGTAAATAAATTTATTGTGCATAGCTGATGTCAAAATGTACATTGTGCGAAAATTGATTAAGATTGATTTTATGACTGCATCTGCCACTTGGCATTGAAATAATTTTATGCAAGTCAGGGCAAGATGTGGTTAAATGCCATCATTTTATTGTGTTTCACATAGATAAGGAAAAATCATGCGCGCGTACAATTTCTGTGCTGGTCCTGCTGCATTACCTACAGCCGTTTTAGAAAAAGCCCAAGCTGAAATGCTAGATTGGCATGGCAAGGGACTTTCCATTATGGAAATGAGCCATCGTAGCAAAGACTATGTGGCAGTTGCAGAAAAGGCAGAAGCAGATTTACGCACTTTAATGAATATTCCTGAGAACTACAAAGTATTGTTCTTGCAAGGTGGTGCATCGCTACAATTTTCTGCAATTCCATTGAATTTGTTGGGTAAAAATAATAAGGCAGATTATATCCATACGGGTATTTGGTCTGAAAAAGCTTTAAAAGAAGCGCAGCGCTATGGCGATATTCATGTCGTTGAAGCAGGCATTCAGATTGAAGGTAAGCATGCCATTAGCGAACAAAGCCAATGGAACTTATCGAGCGATGCTGCCTATGTGCATTATGCAGATAATGAAACCATTGGTGGTTTACAGTTTGCCAATATTCCTGAAACGGACAAGCCGTTAGTATGTGATTTCTCATCAAGCATTTTATCTGCACCTTTAGATATCTCTAAATTTGGTCTAATTTATGCAGGTGCGCAAAAAAATATTGGCCCAGCAGGCTTAACCATCGTGATTGTACGCGAAGATTTACTTGATCAAGCCAAGCCTGAAACTCCGAGCATTTTGGAATATTCAGCACAGGCGAAAAACGGATCAATGGTGAATACACCTGCAACTTATGCATGGTATTTATCTGGTTTAGTATTTGAGTGGCTATTGCAAAACGGTGGAGTAGATGCGATTCATCAAGCTAACCTAGAAAAAGCGAAACTGTTATACGGTTATATCGATTCAAGCGATTTCTACGCGAATCCAATTTATAGCGCAAACCGTTCAATTATGAACGTTCCGTTTACTTTGGCTGATGCCGCACTAGAAAAACAATTCTTGCAAGAAGCTGAAGACAACCGTTTGTTGAACCTGGCAGGTCACCGTTCTGTAGGTGGTATGCGCGCAAGTATTTATAATGCAGTGCCATTAGAAGGCGTACAAGCTTTGGTTAACTTTATGGATGACTTTGCAAAACGTCATGGTTAATAGAAAGTGGTGAAAGCAAAAACCCAGCTGTATTAGCTGGGTTTTTTTAGAAATAGGTAAGATATTATAGTGGCTTGTGAGTGAGTAAAGGTTAGAACACAAAAAAGTGTAAGCCGTAGGCGGAGAGCAGCATGCCTAATGCAAAAAATAGACAAGACATCGGGTCGAGCTGAAAGCGTTGCTCAAGTTGATGTTCAACATGCTGTAAGTTTTCTTCTTGCACGATTTTCATAGATATTATTTTCCGATCTATTTATCGTTAAATATTTAAATACGGCTATATTTTTAGCATAAAAAATTGATTAAATAAAGTACTAATTTTATTTTAAATATAATATCTACCAATAATAAATTACATCTATGCTGATTTTCAAAATCTGCACCATTCAAAGCTTTCAGATTATCTACGGTGTTTGGCTGATATGTTTTGGTTTTTAAAAAACTTACCCACATATTCGATTTAAAATATGGCTGATTTTGAATTTATAATAAATTTAAAACTGTGGATAACTGTATTTTTTTGAATTTAAAATGCTTAAATAAGCATCAATATATTCACACTATCAATAGCACTTTTTCATAAATCAAAAAATAATCATAAGCCATCAGTGAAATAAGTATTGACAGTTCCTTCTCCCGAGGGAGAAGGCTAGGATGAGAGGAAGTAAATATAAGGTTATTCTTTAGAAAGCATTTTTAAGATTTATTTTTAATAACCTACTGTTTTATATTATGAATGTTGGCTTGAACCCAAATATTGCCACGAATGTATTGTCCAATTTCGAAGTTTTGATGCGCAGGATTTTTAGTTGCAAGACGAATTAAAATTGCAGGCTGATTTTCATCATGAATTAGTGTGACATCATAAACAGTATAGGTTTGATTCATGAATTCAAAACTGCTTTTACCAACAACATTGCCTTGAAACCATGCTTCATCTTCTTGACCGATATTTTCGCCATATAAATATGCGACCATTTTAGAAAAATCCACCGTTACAGGTGCTTTATCATCTTCAGACTTAGGTTGCCATGCATCAATTTGTTCTTGCAGATTGGCAGGAGCGATCCCATCATTTGCCGCTAAAATATCATTCAGCGCACGGTGATGTTTAATCGAAGCAGGATCATCAACTACTAATTGTTCACCTTCAGCAACAGCCTCTAGTTCATATGCCCAGGCGTTTAAGTGCACCCAATAGCTTTGATCTTTTAGGTATTGTTGATGGTTAACACTGTATAAACTATCAAAAGCATAGACAATGCTATTGTTACCTAAATTGAGTCGAAGTACCGCTTGAGTATTAGATTTGCAACTAATGATACGTTCAATTTTAGCTTCAACTTTGTAAGGGCTTTCAAAGCAAGGGAAGGCAGTTTTTACAGCTTGTGGTTTGTTATTTTCAACCGCAATGACTTGCATCAATTGAATCGATTGTTGGCTTGGGCCTTGAATTAGCCACGTGCTTTGATCCATTTCTGCTTCATGACGGCATAAACCCATTGGCATAATTGGTGCATCTAGAGCCAGCCCTAACCATTTTGGAACTTCGGTGCAGGGTTCATCCGTGAGTAAATTCCAATGTTCAACATGGCTGCCGAAGTTCTGATCTTCAATGCGGATGATTTCTGGTCTATTTTGATTGTTCATAAGCACTTTGAGATGTTAGGTTCTTTTGTTTACTCTTAGATCGAGGGTTATTTCGATTTTTCAAGTCTTTGGCTAAAATTTCATGTTTTGCAACTGCATTTGCAAAGGTTGTGCATAGCTATGCAGCAGTAACAAAATCCATTTAGCTACACTTTAACATGCAATTCTGAGCATTTTAAAGCTAGTGCAATTTAATGAGTTTGATACACTAGTCGCATATTATTATCAGGGTTGCACAGTGCTGCCATTTAAACTTTGGGTTGATGCAGATGCATTGCCTAAAATTCTAAGAGAAGTCATTTTACGTGCTTCAGATCGTTACCAGCTTGAAGTCACTTTTGTTGCCAATCAATCGGTCGGGATTACGCCTTCGGTACGGATTAACTCTATTCAAGTTATGCATGGTGCTGATGCTGCCGATCAGGAAATTGTAGATCGCATGAAGGAACACGATATTGTGATCACGCAGGATATTCCATTGGCGGCACAAGTGATTGAAAAGGGTGGAATTGCAATTCATCCACGGGGTGAAATTTATACCGTTGCCAATGTGAAAGCGCGCCTGCATTTGCGTGATTTTATGGATACGTTGCGTGGCGCAGGTGTTCAAACAGGCGGGCCAGCGCCTATTTCAGAACGTGATAAACGCGAATTTTCAAGTAGTTTAGACCAAACCATTCAAAAGCAAAAACGTAAAACCGCTTAATACGAGTCCTGTATGCCTTCTAAAACCAATATTATGATGACTTATGCCTTATTGGTTTTCATTTGGGCAACGACGCCTTTAGCAATTGTTTGGAGCGTGTCAGATTTACACATGCTTTGGGCTTTGGTGCTGCGTTTTTTCATTGCTTTGCCTTTAGCGGTTATTTTACTGCTGCTGTTAAAAGTGAAATTTCCACATCATCTACAAGCGTGGCATAGTTATCTGGCAGGCTCGTTTAGTCTGATTGGTTCGCAAATTTTCACCTACCTTGCCACCGCTTATTTAAGTTCAGGTATTATTGCCCTGATGTTTGGTCTAACACCTATTATGGCGGGGTTGATTGGTCGGTTTGTGTTTCAGTTGCATTTGGCACGTATTCAATGGATTGGGATGACAGTGTCCATTTTAGGGCTTGGTATTATCTGCTTTGGTGGCGAAACACAGCATGTGCACCCTCTGGGTATTGTTTTAATGTTGTTTAGTGTACTGACCTACACTGTATCAATTTTTTGGGTGAAAAAAATCAATGCGCAGGTTGAACCTGTAGCACAGGCAACAGGTTCCATCTTGGTATCGACCATTGCGGCTTTATGTATTGTGCCCTTTATTTGGCCATTTATACCGACTAGCTTGCCAAGTCTTAAATCTATTGTAGCTTTGCTTTATACCGTGATCATGGCTTCTTTGATTGCGATGTTTTGTTATTTTAAATTGGTACAGAATATTCAGGCGACCACTTTATCTTTAACCACCGTTATGACGCCAATGATTGCCTTGTTAATTGGTGCGCTACTCAATCAAGAAGCTTTGTCGGTTATGGTTTTTTTGGGCGCTTTGATTTTATTGTCAGGCTTGGTGCTGTATTTTTATCGTGATCTTAAAGCGAGTCGGGCATTAGCACGGAAAATTAAAACACCATCTTAAAGATTGGCAAAGATGGTGTCATCCACCTAATTTTGTATACGCGAAGATGCAGAAATGATGAATTTTATTTAGATTGCGTTTGTTGTAAAGCAACAACTTCAGCAAGCTTGACGCGGTCCTGAGGGTATAAAGTAATAAAATACGCCCCGGTACGATACTGACCATTTTCTTCTTCACGGCTGTAAACCACTTGCGCCGTTGCGGCTATGTGGAAAAAGTTTTCAGGATGGCTGAGCGTGACATGAATATAACTTCCAGTGTTTAATTCACGTTCACTATAAAAACTTAAACCGCTTTCTGAAAAATTGATCTGTTCAGGTACAGGTAACATGCTTTGTACAATTGTATCGTATAAAGACCCTGTAATAAGGTTTAATTTTTGGTTGAATAAGGATAAGATTCGTGCAATTTGTTGATCTTTTTCAGTTAATTGTTCTAATTCGTAGTTTAATGCATGATCAAATTGATCTAATTCTGCGAGTAGTAGAAAATAACGCGGTAAAACAAAATTAGCATCGTAAGGGTCATTTAACGCAACATCTTCAGAAATGATCTGGTAATTGATTCTCAGGGCAGCATCAATTCGTGACAGGACTCGACGATCAGACGCGACGCTTTGATGCTGTAAATTTTCCATAATGTATTACCTCGGACTTTGATGGTATGTTTAAACCAATCTCGCTATATATAGGGTTGAGATATACGCGCGCTCGGCGCAGTAACCACTTTATTTCTTTTATTGCCTTAGTTTCGATGATCGGTCTAACTTTAGGTGTTGCCGTCCTCATTACCGTACTTTCGGTGATGAATGGTTTTGATCGTGAGTTAAAAAATCGTGTCTTAGGTATGATACCTCAAGCCACTGTTTCATCAACGCAAATTTTAACAAATTGGCCAGAACTTGCAACGAAAGTTGAGCAGCATAAGCATGTTGTTGGTGCTGCGCCATTCACGCAATTGCAAGGCATGTTGACCGCACAAGGGCAAGTGTCGGGCATTATGGTCACGGGAATTGAACCCGAATACGAAAAGAAAGTATCCATCATTCAAAACCATATGGTTGCAGGCAGTATCGATAACCTGAAAAAGGGTGAATTTGGTATTGTTTTGGGTAAACAAATGACCGATGCCCTAGGCTTGGGCTTAAATGACAGCATCACCTTGGTTTTACCTGAAGCGACGCCGTCACCTGCAGGAGTTGTACCACGTTTTAAACGCTTTAAAGTAGTTGGTATTTTTAGTATTGGTGCAGAAGTTGATTCAATGATGGGTTATATCGCCCTGAATGATGCTTCGACTTTGCTGCGTTTACCCGATGGTGCGCAAGGTGTACGTCTAAAACTGGATGATATTTTTGCTGCACCACAAGTATCTCGAGATATTGTGCAAGAGTTACCTGCTAACTTTTATGCTTCAGACTGGACGTATACTCACGGCAACTTGTTTAGCGCCATTCAAATGGAAAAGGCCATGGTAAGCCTATTGTTATTCCTGATTGTTTTGGTGGCTGCATTTAATATTGTGTCGTCTTTAGTGATGGTCGTGACTGATAAAAAATCGGATATTGCGATTTTAAGAACCTTGGGCGCATCACCAAGTACGATAACCAAAATTTTTATGGTGCAAGGTACGGTCATTGGGGTTATTGGCACAGTTTCAGGTGCGATCTTGGGGATTATTTTTGCGTCTAGTATTAGTAGTTTTATTGCATGGCTGAACAATGCATTAGGGCTAAATTTATTTGATGCCTACTTTATCAACTACTTACCTTCCTATTTAAGATGGCAGGATGTGGTGGTGATTGTAAGTTTGTCGTTAATTTTAAGTTTCTTGGCGACGATTTATCCTGCGTTACGTGCCGCGAAAATTCAACCAGCAGAGGCGTTGCGTTATGAGTAATATTGTTCTGGAAGCCAAGCAAGTTTCTAAACACTTTACCGATGGCAAAACCACTGTTGAAGTGATTCGTGGTTTAGATTTAAAAGTTCAGCAAGGACAGTTTGTGTCGATTGTTGGAGCAAGTGGTTCGGGTAAAAGTACCTTGTTGCATGTTTTGGGTGGCCTAGACCGCCCAAGTACAGGTGAAGTATTTTTAAATGGGCAGCGTTTTGACAATTTAGGCGAAGCTGAGCGTGGTTATTTGCGTAATCAATACCTCGGTTTTGTTTATCAGTTTCACCATTTATTACCTGAGTTTAGTGCGCTTGAAAATGTCGCGATGCCGTTAATGTTACGTGCGGGTACAAATTATAAAGAGGTGAAGGCACAAGCAGAGTATCTGCTTGAGCGTGTCGGTTTATCGCATCGTTTAACCCATAAACCCGGTGAGCTTTCTGGGGGGGAACGTCAGCGTGTCGCATTGGCACGTGCATTGGTGGCGAAACCCGCACTTATGCTTGCCGATGAACCCACTGGAAACTTGGACCGTAAAACTGCAGTTAAAATTTTTGAATTGCTGCGTGAATTACGCAGTGAATTTAACATGGCAATGCTGATTGTGACCCATGATGAGGAGCTGGCAAAATCTGCCGATACAATTTTGCACATGCAAGATGGTATTTGGGTAGATACTTAAGAGCAGCATAGCTGGTAAACGCATTCAAAAGTGATAGCGTTTACAATAAATTGCTTGAATAAGATTGTTTTGTTGAAGCCCACTTCGGTGGGCTTTATGATGCATGTTAATAAAAATAATAAGTCTAATATTCATGCTGCAATTGATGGGATTGACTTGGGTGATTGGAATCGCCTGTGTCGGAATACGTTCTTCTTCTTTTCCAATACATCTTCTGACTGCCATGCCCAGTGCAATGGTTTTACTGATTCTATGCTGTGTCATCGCGCAGTATTTGTTGCAAGTTCGCTTATCTTCAATTTATTGGAAATGTTTGAATGTTGGTGTAGCAGGGGTTTTGAGTTATGCTCTCGGCTTGATCTATGCCGATACTCAGATGCAGCAGCGTTTACAATGGCGCGAGCTAAATCCTGAATTTACCGAAGTTGTAGTTTATGTCAGAGAGTTAAATCAACTGAATGACAACGGCATTTCACAAAAGATCGAGGTGTTAAGCCGACATCCTCAAACAGTGACCTGGTTAGCGACTTTAGCTCAGACCCAAGTAGATCATGGGCAAAATTTAGAACTTGGATACTATTACAAATTAAGTGGAAAAATTCGCCCAGCACATAGTTATGCCACCGCAGGGGCATTTGATGTAGAGCGATGGTATTTACAACAAAATATCATGAGTGGTTTTCGGGTGGAGCAGGTTCAGCTCATTCCGCCAGAACAAATCTATGCCATGGGCTTTACACAACATTGGCGTGCACAACAAACGTTATGGGCAAAATTTCGTTTATGGATTGAACAGCAGCGTTATCAAATTCGTTTGTTTATTCATCAGCAACCTTTGCAGCACCCAGGTCTCATTCTTGCACTTCTTACAGGAGATAAAAGCTTATTAGATGCAGAAATCGAAGCGCAATTTCAGCGTTTTGGAATTAGTCACTTATTGGCAATTTCAGGACCGCATGTGCTGATTTTTGCAGGCATGCTCTGTTGGGCGTTGCATCAGCTTATTCGGTGTTATCGTCCGCATTGGTATTTGTGGATGCCTAAACAATATTTGCTCATGTTGCCATTTTTAAGTTGTGTATTGCTGTATACCGCCTTTGTTGGTTTTGAAATTCCTGCCTTAAGAACCTTGCTCATGTGCAGTCTCGTTACAGCGATGCTGGTGATGAAGCAGAAGCTTCAAGGTTTTGCCTTACTTATTTATAGTGCTGCATTATTGCTATGGTTTGATCCTTTAAGTGTGCTGTCTGCTGCTTTTTGGTTGTCATACGGTGCATGTTTTATTCTGCTGCGTATTTATCAAAGCCTGAGTGAGCAACCTCGCATAGACCTGAATCTTTGGCAGCAACTAAAACATGCCAGCAAAATTTTAATTGAATCACAATGGAAAATTTTTATTGCCTTATTTCCTTTGGTGATTGTGTTTTTTAAAGAAGTGGCGTGGATTGCACCGCTTATTAATATTATCGCAATTCCATTGATTGGTATGCTGATTGTGCCTTTAGATATTTTGGCAGGAATTTTCTTTTTTATTTTTGAACCTTTGGCATCGGTGCTGTTCCAGTTAAATGATCTGCTCGTGGCTTTATTAAGCTTGATTTTTCAGGGAATGGAAACGATTTTTGCGCCAAGGCTACACACTTTGTCGATGTCTATAGCGGTATATGTCTGTCTCTGTCTAGGCTTATTTATGCTGTTTTTACCACAAGCGGTATTGCCTAAAGCTTGGGCAATCTTGTGTTTTATTCCACTGATTATAGTCGATAGCCAACGGCAACCATTTGAATTGACCGTACTAGATGTAGGGCAGGGGCAAGCGCTGTTTTTACGCTCAGGTCATTACAACATGATGATTGATGTGGGTGGATCTTATGATGAAAGTAAGTTTAGTATTGGACAGCAAATTTTACGTCCGTTTTTAGCAGTGCATGGTGTCAAGCAACTGGATCAGGTGGTTTTAAGCCATTTAGACCAAGACCATAGCGGTGCTCTTCCTTATCTTCAAAATGAAATCAAGATTCAGCATGTCTTTGCCAATCAGGTTGTAGATGTGACTGCAAATACAAAATTTAATTTGTGTCAGCAAGGGCAGCGGTGGTCTTTACCGCATCAGGTAAAGATACAGGTTTTGTCTCCCAAATTTAGTCAATTACCTTATGCCGCACAGCAACAAAATGAGTTGTCATGTGTGCTGTATATTTCAGTGCCATCCGCACAGCCTTATCAGCATTTTTTAGTGATGGGCGATACAGGCTGGGCAACTGAATATCAGTTATTACAGGAATACCTTGATTTAAAAGTGGATGTGTTAATTTTGGGGCATCATGGGAGTAAGCACAGCTCTGCCTACGATTTTTTAGCACATTTTAAACCTAAATTAGCCGTGGCATCTGCGGGTTTTGATAATCGTTATGGACATCCTAGTCCTTTAGTTCAGCAACGCTTGGCTGCGCTCAATATTCCGTTCATCAACACCATACAACAGGGCAGCATACGTTTTTCTGTAGATGCACAACAGCGTATGCTTATACAGCCGTATCGGCAGCAGAAGTTGTGGCTGCAGCGCTAGCTTGGTGCTGTACTTGAGTGCGTATAGCCTGCACATCGGCCAAAGCTTCTTGTATAGGTTTATGATAGACCCCGCGTAAATCTGGATGGGCTTTGTAGCGCTTATAACTCCAGTGATAATGTGTAGGATAACGACGGATCAAATCTTCAATTGCACGGTGAATAATAGCTGTCCCTGCATTGGCATCACACTGATAAATGTGCTCATCTATCGCTTCGATATACATATCAAAGCCTTGATCTGCATTTCTTAACGCATATAAGAACAAAGCTTTTGCTTTAGTTTTCTGAATCAATTTGGCGCTTAAATTACTCGATTCCAACGGAATACCAAAAAAAGGAATCATCTCACCACCTATATTTGGGGTATGGTCTGGCAAAATGACAGTGGTTCCGCCTTGTTTGAGTGCTTTAAAAATTTGACGTACCCCAGATTCATCTGTTGGGACTAAATGTGCCTGTTCACGGCTACGTGCTTGGCGCACAAAATCATCTGCCGCAGGGTTTTTGACAGGTTTATACATGATGGTCATTTGCGTATATTGAGCGATCCACGCATTCATAATTTCCCAAGTGCCAAAATGCGGCACAATTAAGACCAAACCCTTTTGTGCAGCCAGTGCATCTTGTAATAGTTCTAAACCATGTACCTGATGGATTCTTTGAATATTTTTTTGATTGCTTGATCCCCAAATATGAAAAAACTCAAAATAAGAGGTCAGTTCGTTACGAATTGCTTGCTGGGTAATCTGTTCGCGTTGTTGTGAGTTCAGCTCAGGAAGCGCAATTTGTAGATTGAGTTGAATGGTTTGAGAGGTTTTACTCAAACGCAGTGTATTGACCAAAAAAGCCAAGGATTTTGCAAAAAAACGCGCAACTGTTAAAGGTTGTCGACTGACAAAATCAAGCAGGCGCGATAAAGCCGTTGTCGGTGCAGGTTCGGTCATAACGACAGCATCAATTGATAGAAAGGATAAAGATGTAAAATATTATAGGAGAAAATACAGGCTTTAGACAGTTTTTGCCAATTCCGTGTATATAATGGAGCAAATTTACTATTTTTTGGATTGTTTCATGTCCGATTGGCCACCAAAACCACAAAATGAATCACAACAAATATCTCCACAAGCACAGCAGCCCACAGGCAATGAGTGGAAACTATTAGAAAAAGCTGTTTTGGCTTCAGTTGAAGAACAACGTCGTGCACGTCGTTGGGGAATTTTCTTTAAGTTTTTAACTTTTGCTTATATATTTTTACTGTTGGTGATAATGGGCAAAGGGTGCAGTACCACGACCACGAATCCATCGGCAGCGAGTCCACATATCGCGGTGGTGGATATTGTTGGCACAATTGCATCTGATAAGCAAAGTGTGAATAGTAATGACACCATCAAGTCACTGAAAAAAGCCTATGAAAACAGCAACAGTCAGGCGGTGGTGCTAAATATTAATTCTCCAGGTGGTTCACCTGTACAGTCCGATGAAATCTGGCAAGAAATTCAATATCTGAAAAAACAGCATCAAGGTAAAAAACTTTATGCCGTGATTGGCGATACTGGCGCTTCTGGTGCGTATTACATTGCTTCAGCTGCAGATGAAATTATTGTCAATCCATCAAGTTTGGTGGGTTCGATTGGCGTAATTATGCCAAATTACGGTCTGAGCGGTTTAATGCAGAAGATGGGTGTAGAAGATCGCACCATGACCTCTGGAGAAAATAAAGCTTTATTGTCGATGACGCAACCTGTTGATCCTGAACAGAAAAAACATGTACAAGCTGTATTGGATAATGTGCATGGTCACTTTATTCAAGCGGTGAAAGATGGACGTGGTGCGAAACTGAAATCACAAGATCCTGCGATTTTCTCAGGTCTGTTCTGGACAGGTGAGCAAGCCGTGACTTTAGGCATTGCCGATAAGATTGGCAGTTTAAATAGCCTGAAGCGTGATTTAAACCTAGATAAAACAGTGAACTATACCATTGAACACAGTCCTTTAGACTCTGTGTTGGGTCGTATGGGTGCAGCAGTGGGAGAGGGCTTTGCCACTTCTTTATCTCAACATATTCAGACTGAGCAAAACGCGAAATTACAATGAAACCACTGATTCATTTTGCGCATGCCAATGGCGTGCCATCGAAGGTTTATCAAAAACTGTTTGATTTACTTAAAGATGACTACGATGTGATTTATGTCCCTTTGTTGGGGCCAGATAAGCGTTATCCGATTGATAATCATTGGCAAAGCTTAACCCAACAAGTGATTGACAGTGTTGTACGTCAAGCTCAGGGACGTAAAGTGATTGCGTTGGGGCATTCTTTAGGTGCAGTGTTGTCGTTTCAAGCCTCTTTACAACGCCCTGAATTATTTGAACAAGTGATCATGCTTGATCCACCTTTAATTATGGGCAAAGCATCGGTGTTTTTACATTTTGCTAAAATGTTTAAGCTTAAAGCAGTAGATCAACTGTCGCCTGCGTCTTTGTCTTTGCGTCGTCGTGATCATTGGGAAAGTCGTGAGCAAGCTGCTGATTTATTGCGTCCGAAAGGTTTTTATCAAGATTTCGATGCCGATTGTTTTCAGGCTTATATTGAGCATGCTTTGACAGATGACTATGTTCGAGGCGGAGTACAATTGACGATTCCAAAAATGGACGAAGTAAATATTTTTAGAACCAATCCCTCGCTTTGGTGGTTGCCGCAAGCAAAACTGCAAGTGCCGACAGAATTGATAATTGCAAAACAAGGGCCGTTTCTAAAAGCAGGTTTCCCACAAATAACCGCCAAGAAATTTAATATAGCTTATCAAGTGGTTGAAGGTGGGCATATGTTCCCTTTAGAAAAACCTGAAGCTACGGTGCAGTTAATTAAAGACTTAATTAAAGCACAGCAGAGCAAAACTACTTCCTTTTGATTCAGTCTGAACCAATGGACAGACCATAAAAACGCCTGATTAACAGGCGTTTTTTCGTATATATCAAAAGCGACATACTAAACAGTATTTAAAAATGGCAAAACTGCACAGGTTGTTGCATCAGTTGCTGGCGGTACTTCACGCCTTGTGCAGTGTGCTGAATCGTTCCGTTACAAATCCATTCAACCACTTGCGGGTAAATTAAATGCTCTAACACATGCACACGATTAGCCAAGCTTTCGGCATCATCATGGATATTTACTTGCAACACACCTTGTGCAAGTGCCTGACCTGCGTCTAATTCAGCACTAACATAATGCACCGTACAGCCATGTAAGATATCGCCAGTATTGAGTACACGTTGATGAGTACGCATGCCTTTATAATGCGGCAAGAGTGAAGGATGAATGTTGAGCATTTTACCTTCCCAAGCTTGCACAAATTGGGCACTTAAAATACGCATAAAGCCCGCAAGCACGACCAAATCAACATCCCAATCAAGTAATTGTTGATGCATGACATCATCAAATAATTCACGACTCGGATAGTGTTTGTGCTCAATCACGGCAGTTTGAATCCCTGCTTGTTGAGCGCGTAGTAAAGCATAGGCATCAGGCTTATTGGAAATAACTCCAACAATTTGCCCTGTAAGATTGGCATCTATCAGGGCTTGTAAGTTACTTCCGCTGCCGGAAACAAGGACAGCTATTTTGATCATGTGAGTCAAATCACGCAAAAATTACGCGAATTTTTTCATCTGCGCCTTCAACAGATTCGGCGTGATCTTGAATATGACCCATCACCCACGCTTTTTCGCCAAGGCTGTTGAGAAGTTCAACTGTTTTGTCTGCATCGGTGGCATCGACAGCGACAACCATACCAACACCACAGTTAAAGGTACGATACATTTCAAACTGTTCTACACCGCCTTCACGTTGTAATAATTTGAACAGTTCTGGCCATTCCCAAGATGATTCGTCAATCACTGCTTGCGCACCATTTGGCAATACACGTGGTAAGTTACCTGGTAAACCGCCACCTGTAATGTGCGCCATAGCATGTACATCAACTTGTTTGCACAGTTCAAGCATCGATTTGACATAAATGCGAGTTGGTTCCATGGCAACGTCAGCCAGTGGACGACCATCAACCAGTTGAGTTAAATCAACATTTTTTACGTCTAAAATTTTACGAAGTAAAGAGTAACCATTTGAGTGTGCACCTGAAGATGCTACACCAATTAGAACGTCGCCAGCTTTTACTTTAGAACCATCAATTATTTTGCTTTGCTCAACCACGCCCACACAGAAGCCTGCAAGATCGTAATCTTCACCTTCATACATGCCTGGCATTTCTGCAGTTTCACCACCAACAAGTGCACAGCCTGCAAGCTCACAGCCTTTACCAATTCCTGAAACAACATTGGCTGCAACGTCTACATTTAAGTGACCTGTTGCATAGTAGTCTAAGAAGAATAGAGGTTCAGCACCGCACACCAGCAAGTCATTGACACACATTGCCACCAAATCTTGACCAATCGTGTCATGGCGGTTTAAGTTTAATGCTAAACGTAATTTAGTTCCTACACCGTCTGTGCCAGATACGAGCACAGGTTCTTCATAACCTTTCGGAATTTTACAAAGTGCGCCAAAGCCGCCTAATCCCCCCATCACTTCAGGACGAGTGGTGCGCTTAGCGACAGATTTGATACGATCGACTAACGCGTCGCCCGCTTCAATATCGACACCAGCATCTTTATAGCTTAAACCAGTGGTTGGGTTAGAAGTTGAGTTGCTCATAATGAAGTCTCCGCATTCGCGGGGCGATTATACCTGAATATACGAAACTCTTATGTTATTTATGCGCTAAAATGCTATCTTTATTCAAATATTTTAACTTCTATAACGAATAAACTGAAAAAAGGCGAATTTCTATGGTCGATCGTACCTTACGTCGCATTTTTATCCTGTCTGGGATAGTTCTGCTCCTTTGGGTGCTGTACTTATTAAAACCAGTTGTCATTCCTTTTGTCGTTGCATTTTTCATGGCTTATTTATTTAGCCCATTGGTTGAACAATTTTGCAAAGTCGGTTTGCCACGTTGGCTGTCAATCAGTTTAGTTTTTATTGGGATTGGCATCATGCTGACCTTGGCTGTTTGGTACATCATTCCTTTGGTTTGGAAACAGTTGATTATTGCACGTGACAGCATTCCTGTTGGTATTAATTGGATAAATTCTACCTTTTTGCCATGGGCATCGGCTACTTTCAATATTGAGGAAATGGAAATTGATACTACGCACATGAGCAGTATTGTCATGGATTATGTGCAGACCAATTATAGTGCTGATAGCATTCAAGCAATGGCCTTGCGTGTTGCACAGTCTGGACTGAATTTTATCCAGATTGGGGGAACGGTCGTGCTCATTCCAATTATTGCTTTCTATTTCCTACTCGACTGGCAGCGTATGCTGGACAGTCTACGTCGCTTAATTCCGCGTCCTTATGAGCAAAGTACTTTGGCTGTGGTACAAGAATGTCACAGTGTTCTAGGTGCTTTCGTTAAAGGTCAGTTTTTGGTGATGATCTTGTTGGGCGTGGTTTATGCGACTGGATTGCAACTGATTGGTTTAGAAGTCGGCTTAATTATTGGAATGATTGCCGGACTTGCCAGTATTATTCCGTATTTAGGTTTTGCTGTAGGGATTGTTGCAGCAATCATTGCCACTTTCTTACAATTTGGCATTGACTGGATGCAATTGGTTTTAGTCCTCGTGGTCTTTATGATTGGACAGGCAGTGGAAGGCTATATTCTACAGCCATTTTTATTGGGTGATAAAATCGGACTTTCTCCAGTCGCAGTGGTGTTTGCAGTTTTAGCGGGTGCACAACTGGCTGGATTCATGGGTATGTTGATTGCTTTACCTGTGGCTGCGGTGATTGTGGTGTTGCTGCGTCATTTGCGTGATTATTACGAAAAAAGCTACTTGTATGGACAGCCTGTGGTGGTGTCTGAAGATGCAATGTCGGGTGACATCAGTATTGATACAGCACAAGTTCATATTGATATTGAGCTTGATCCTCCGTCCGCAAATTCACAGCAACAGACTGAAAACTCAAGTAAGATAAAACCTTCAGATCAGCAAAACTACTAGGTGATTACAATTCTATGCGCCAACTGCAGTTAGATATCGAGCCTCAATTAGATGCACGGATCAGTGATTTTTCTGGGCCAGGTTGGGGGCATGTGATTGATGCAGTTCGACAGCTTCATGCAGGATTGGTTAATCGCTTTTATGTCTATGGTGGTGCGGGCACAGGCAAAAGTCATTTATTGTCCGCGATTTGCGATTCCTATTTAGAAATTGGCAAATCTGCCATTAAAGTATCTTTACTTGAATTATTGGATGCCCCCACTGAAGCGATTACCTCTTTAGATCGTTATGATTTGGTCGCGTTAGATGATATTGAGGCGATTAGTGGTGTACCACATTGGCAACGTGCGGTGTTTCATTTAATCAATTACAGCAATGAAGTTGGCGGTCAGCTGGTGTTTTCATCACGTTTTGCACCCATTGAATTAAAGCTCGAATTGCCCGATTTACAATCACGTTTGACGCAGGCAGTGAGTGTCAAAGTGCCTTCAGGCAGTTTGTATGCAGATCGACAAGCTTTAGTGAGTTCCGTGTTAGAGCGTCGCGGTATTATTATCGATCCGCAAATTATCGATTATTTATTGTTGCACGGTCCACAGCAGACCTCGATTTTGCTGCAAAGCCTTGAGCAGTTGGTGCAATTACTTAAAGGAGAGAAAACGAAATTAAGTGGCGCAAACCTGCGTCAGATTTATGCTTTAATTGACGAATATCGGTAAAGATTAAAATTGCTTGAGAATTTGAGCAAGTTATGCCAAATTACACGGAAAATAATTCGAAGTTGCAGGGAATTTGCAACTAAAGAAGAAAAAAAACAAAGAAAATTACAAGGAGTTCGCTTATGCTCAAGCAGAGCATTGGCATTGGTATGCTGTTTATCGCAGGTCATGCATATAGTAGTAATATCATTGTCACCACCACTTCTGACACCAAAGCAGATGATCAACAATGTTCTTTGCGTGAAGCCATCGAGTATATTAATTTAGGCATGCCTGAAGAAGGCTATTTGGGCTGTGGCGGCAAAAATGCCTCAAGTGTGATTTTATTAGAAAAGAAAGCCGTCTATCAAATTGATACTCAAATTAAAATTACAGAAAACCTTGAAATTAAAACAACCTATGACAGTAGTCTGAATGATAAAACTGCTCCAGGTTTAAATAACGCCACGATTCAGATGCGCGGTAATGAGCGAATTTTCCACATTGAAGACAGCAAGGATCGTTTCTTAAAAGTTTCTTTAAAAGAATTAACTTTACAGGGTTGCGGTGAGGAACGCTGTCGTCAGCAACAAGGTGGTCTGATTTATAATAACGAACATTTAATTTTAGATTATGTAAAATTGAGTAAGGGGCTAGCCAATCAAGGTGGGGCAATTTATAACCCTGCACAAGTGACTGGCGAAAAGATTCCTGCAGGTTTTATTGAGATCAAAAATAGCTTGCTTGAAGCCAACCAAGCGCAGGAAGGTGGCGTCATTTATACGCAATTTCCGCGCTTTGTGATTACAACTTCAGTATTTAAAGGTAACAAGACTACATCGACCACTTCAGCCAATCTCTATTCTGCAACAAGTTTGGCAGAGGAAGAAATCAAAGCCTTTCCTAGCATGGGGAATATGATCGTGAGCAGTACTTTTACTGCAAATGAAGGCTATGTCATGAATGTGTTGGATGATATTGGTGTCAATAACATTAGCTTGATTGGTAACAGTCGTGGTGTGTATCTCAATGCACCTCTAGGTAAAGCCTATATTGCGAATAGTGTGATTTTAGGCAATCCGCATCCTGTCAGTGTGAGTACTGCAGCGAACTGTGTGCAAGCAGGTTCAGATGCAACAAGATTACAAAATAATTTAGTCGGTGCAGGCTGTGGAGCAGGCGATAGCAACTATCCAAATACTGTATGGACTGCAAATTCGGTACTTGCTGGTAATCTGCTTGAAGGTGCATGCCAAACCCTCAGTCAAGATAAAACGGCATTGTTTTGTCCATATCAAGTTCCTGAAAACTCATTCTTAGGCTTCATGCGCCCACGTGTATTGCTCAGTTACACAGCCTGAAAGATTCTGTGGTGTTAAACCGTGGGCAATTACAACTGGCGGATCATAAAGTGGTAGGTTGTACTGCTTCAGATCAACGCGGTAAAAACCGTCAGTCAGATATTACCTTATGTGATCGTGGGGCAATTGAGGTGGTGGTTCCTGAAACTATGAGCCTCATTGGTCAAAATATTTTGGCAGGTCAAATTGCTAAGATGTCGGTGGGTGATTTGTTGGGTGATAGTGATTTGGTGCCTAAAGAGTTTTGTGATCAAGTTTATCCAAATAATCCGACAGGCCAAGCATGGCAAGCAGGCTGTGTGCAAATTGAGCAACTTGATACACGCTCTAAAGGAAAATTGACTGTAGATGAGCTGGGTAATTTGGTATATACCCCAGATTCTGCTTGGCATGGTGCAGATGTCTTTAAAATTAAATTAGTCACCAGCACTACACGTTTTAACAGCACGACACCTTATATGGAGGTGAAAGTCCAAGTTATTCAAGAACATGAAAATCGTATGGAAAGCGATAAAATAAATGTTTCTGGCGGTGCATGGGGGGCTTATGGATTAATGGCGTTATTGGGCTTGTTGGGTTTACGCCGTAGAAAAGCATAAAGGATGAATATGAAAAATAATAAAAAAACACTATTAGGGATAATGGTGATGTCTGCAATGTCGCTCATGGCAGCAGATAATCCGATAATTCAGGTGACGACCTTTGAAGATCAAAATGGTGAAGACTTAAGCAAATGTTCATTACGTGAAGCTTTGGTTGCGGCCAAGCAGAATATTGCGTTTGGTGGTTGTAGCGCAGGCAATACCAACCGTGGTGTAACAGATATGATTCAGTTGCAGGCTGGGGAATATATCTTAAACTCAGAATTACGCCCGCAATCTATGGTGCGTATTTATGGGGCGACAGCGGTTGACTATAACCAGGTAGATCCAATTACGCATCGTTATCCTTCAATTGCACCGTTAAAAACCAGTATTAATGCACAGGGTAATAGCCGCATTATCAATACTTCAGATACCCAAGCCAGCGTAGCACTATACGATGTCATCCTAAAAAATGGGAATGCCAATGGCGGTGGTAATGCGAACTCTGCAGATGCAGGCAAAGGTGGCGCATTATTTGTGGCAGGCCCATTGGCTGCGAACAATGTCGAGATTCAAAATTCACATGCAGAACAAGGTGGCGCAATTTATGTTGTTGCTCATCAAGCGGAGCGTCAAGTCAATTTAGAAAATGCTTATATCCATGCGAACCAAGCCAAAGTAGGCAGTGTGTTAGCAATGGATTGTAGTGCCAACTTGGTCAATACACGCTCTATGGTGAAAATTGACCGCAGTAGTATTGTAAAAAACGGTGCTGCAAATAGTCTTAGTACTTTTGATCTTTGTGGTCAACCTGATCTTGAGTTGACCGCCAGTACGATTGCACAAAACCAAGCTGATGCAAGTAAAGGTCATATCTTTAACTTGAGCAATACGGCAAATCATTCCCTTAGCACTTTGTCACAGGTGTATTTGCAAAGTAATACCATTGTTGAAAATAAAGCATGGAGTACTTTGTTTTATGACAATTATCCAAGCATTGTCCTCGCTTTTAATATCTTGGCCTTTAACCAAGGTAAATCTTGTCGTTATGCATTCCCTGCGAGCTTAGAGCAGGCGCGCAACATCAACTCGATTCGTAATGCCTTATTCGCAATGGGATCAGCGACAGAGCAAGGGCAGTGTGATTTACCTGAAACAGCAAATAATTCTTATGACGGAGCCAAAAATTTGGATTTGACAGGGCTTAGCTTTGATCAAGTTTTGCAGCCGTTGCAAGAACCATCTGCTTATAATTTATTCCTGCCGTTGTATTATCCAAAACTGGGTTCAGACCCTGCACAAGATTTGATTGATGTAAACAGCATGGGTTGTAGTGATTATGAACAACGTGGTTTGGCGCGAGTGAGTAATGCAACTTTAACTTTAAATCCTGATGCAAAAAATACCTGTGAAATTGGCTCGGTAGAAGTGATGCGTTTAAACGCAGCCGATATTCAAAGCTTGCGTAATGTCTCTTATGAAAGTTTATTTGCTAATTATCAGCAACAAATTGACCGTATTCAGTCTGCGATAGACCAAAGTAAAGACGCAGCGTCTTCGGTCGTTTCTCAATCGCGTGCTGATTTGAAAACGATGCAAGATTTGTTGGCCAATACTAAAGCCAAGCAGCAATATCGTGCCATTTATGTTGATCCATTTGCGATGGCATTAAAGCAAGATGAACCAACTGCAGATGGGAAATTTGTTCAGTTAAGACAGCTTAATTCTGACAACTTTAGCATTAGCACTGAAGCATTGGGGATTGGTGCAATTTCGGGTTCAGGTACAACATTTAGCACAGATAAATTGACCCAAGACCCACTATTAAAATGTGAATGGGATGCACAGTTGCAACGGATTGTGATGTATCGATTGAATGATAAAGTCACAGAAGCAACCGATTCAGCGTATTGCAAATACACCATTAGGTCAAAATTAGACAGCAATTTGCATTCTTCGGGCTTGCTTGAAGGTAAATTTAGCAATATTGCCCCAATTGCAAAAGATGATCGTGTACGACTTGAATATGGCACAGACCTCAAAGTGAGTTTTAATCCATTATCGAATGATAGCGATGCAGGCGATGGTTCTATCAGCACTCTGAAAGAAAATACCAATAAGCCTGCATTCTATAAAGATAGTACAGGACAAGAACTGGCAATTCGTTTTACGCAAGTGCCTTCAGGTGTGGTGCTTACAGCAGATCGTCAAGCGGCTTGTCCTGGGGATTATGCACGTGAAATTTGTTATGGTGGCAATATTCAGGTTCAAGTACGAAATAGCTTTAGCCCATTTGATTATGAGCTGAAATACACGATTTTCGACCATGAACTGGAATTATCGCCTGAAGCGACCATTACTTTAGAAAACACTGCGAAAAATACCAATTATGAAGCTAGTGGTGGTGGCGGAGGAAGCTTAGGTTTCTGGGGGGTATTGGGTTTACTCGGATTGGCATTTTATCGTCAACGTCCAAGAAAATCATAATTTACCGAGTCGTTATTTCAAAAGCCTCATCGTGTAAAACAGATGAGGCTTTTGTTATTGGTGACTTCAAGCACTTTCTAGATTATCCATGAAGAGATAAAAATTAGTGACTCATTGCAGGCTGCTGATATTTAAGAATGTATTCCTGACGAATCAAGGGGCGTTCTTCAGGTGTTGCTCGTTGCAAGCGTTGTCCTAATTCACGACGTTCCTGTGTACTCATTTTTTGCCAAGTTTCACGCATTTTTTGTTTTTCGCTATCAGGCAATTGAGTAAACCAATCCATCCGCTGCTGTAAAGCCACGCTTTTCTCAGCAGGAATTTCTTTTAAGTTTTGATAGCGCTTAATTAATGCCAATTGTTCTTCTTCAGAAAGGGTTTCCCAAGTTTCTGAAATTTGCGTATCTGCATCTTTGGAAAAAATCCAAAAACGCTCAAACCCTGCAAAACTGGTTTGTAAAAAACTGAGCGCACAACACGCAATTACAATTCGTTTAGCTGCCATGTGGAACTTTGTCCTCACCCAACACCATTAACATTTCTAAATCTTCCACCATTTGTGGAGAAAGTTTAGGAACAGACACTGCCTGATTCTGCGGCTGCGTGGTCATTTCCATTGAATTTGGCAAGACCACAAAACCTGCAATTGCCGCAGCCAATGCAAAACCTGACATTTTCCAAAGCCCATAGCGTGATGTTTTCTTGTTTTGAATATTGTCCAAGACATGGTTCATGACCGCGGCTTTGTCTTGATGTTGGCGAGCCAATCCATCAAGTTTGGATGTCACTTGTTTTAAGAAATCATCTTGTTTCATTCTGATGATCCTCCCAGATACGGATTCATATGTGCCAAACTGTTGCGTAAAGCTTGAATAGCACGGTGATAATGCGTTTTTACACTGCCTTCAGTGCAGTTCATAATTTGCGCGGTGGTTTGCGTATCAAAACCTTCCCAAGCACGTAACATAAAAGCTTGTTGTTGCCGCACTGGAAGCCCCGCAATTGCTGCCTGAATTTCTTCTACAGTCACAGCTTGATCTAAAAATTCTGCAGGATTGAGTGCTTGCTCATCGACAATATCGAGTTGTTCAACATCATCATCATCTAAACTGACTTTTTTAAATAATGAAAAGGGTTGTGCGCGGCGAGCTTCTTTACGACGCCAATCTTGTAATTTGTTATTTAAAATGGTGTAAAACAGGGGATACCACTCATCTGTGGCTTTGTCGGCATAAGATTTATGCAAGGAAATAAAGGCTTCTTGCACCAAATCCATTGCTATGCCGTGCTGTCCTTGCGTTGCACTTTCCATCATTACTAAGGCACGCCCCGTTACGTCTTGCATGAAATTCTTCAGACGTTGCTCAGCCGTACTCTTAACAGCACTCAAATTTTCCGAATGTGACGACTTCGGGTTTAAATCCATAGAGATGGAAAATCCTGTCATTGGATACCCACCATTATTTTTAACATCATATTTCTATAACGTTAAAAACAATGGTTTGGTTGACATTGCAAGTTATTATTTTCAGTCTAATCTATTTTTTTTGCAGGGCTAGTCTTTTTAAAATAAATTAACCATTTACAGACGCTGGCGTACCATTTCAAAGAAACAGATAGAACCTGCAATTGCCACATTCAAAGATTCCTGTCCACCCGGTTGTGGAATACTTACCGCTTCTGCATGCTGTAAGGCATAGTCGGACACACCTTGACCTTCATTGCCTAGAATCCAGACGCAAGCTTTGCGCAGATTTTTGGAATAGAGGCTTTCTGCACGGTGTGAACTGGTCACATATACAGGGATCTGGAATTGTGCCAAGACATCCTCAAGATCAATATTTTCAAAGGTATGCAAGCTAAAATGTGCACCCATGCCTGCACGTAATACCCGTGGTGACCAAAGCGAGGCAGAACCTTTGGTACAAATAATTTGTTCAATACCTGCTGCTGCTGCAGAGCGCAATAAGGTGCCGACATTACCTGGATCTTGCACATTTTCTAAAATCAGCGTGTCTGCTTTAAAGTCTAAAGCTTGGCTTGAACTTGGCACGTCGACAATGGCTAAACAGGCAAGGGAAGTGCCTAAAGTGCTTAAATCTTTATATAAAGATTCGCCAATGACAAAGACCACGCCTAAGTATTTAGCCAAAATGCGTTCATAGTCAGGATGACTCAGTGCATATTCAGTGGTAAAAATCGAATTGATTTTTTTATTTTCATGTAACCATGCCAAACACAAATGTGTACCTTCGAGTACCGTTTGTCCCTGTTTTTTGCGATAGTTATTTTGTTCAATTAAACCACGTAAGTGTTTAATTTTCGGGTTATCTTTTGATTCTAAAAAAATCGTAGGCATGCGATAAAATCCACAGCAGTCAGCAAATGTCTGACTGCTGTTGTTAAAAATTATTGATGGTAGCTGCTGACCAAATCGACTTCATTTTTTGAGCCAATAATGACAGGCACACGTTGATGCAGGTCTGTAGGTTGGATATCTAAAATACGCACACGACCTGTGGTTGCCGCGCCGCCTGCTTGCTCCATGAGCATACTCATTGGGTTGGCTTCATACATTAAACGTAAACGACCTGCTTTTTTCGGATCTTTTAAATCGTATGGATACATGAAAATTCCGCTACGGCAAAGAATACGGTGAATATCGCCCACCATACATGCAACCCAACGCATGTTAAAGTCTTTTTCGCGTGGCCCAGTTTTACCAGCCAAAAGTTCATCAATATAGCGTTTTACAGGCGCTTCCCAATGACGTTGATTTGAAGCATTGATCGCATATTCTTTTGTATCGGCAGCAACTTGAATGTTGTCTGCAGTCACTAAAAACTCTTGGCTTTCTGGATCAAAGGTAAAGAACACCACACCTGCACCAACAGTGAGCGCCATCATGGTAGATGGACCATAAAGAACATAACCTGCAGCGACTTGTTGTGTACCTGCTTGCATAAAGTCTGCAGCCTGAGTCACGGTATTTTTTGCAGGTAAAATTGAGAAAATTGTACCCACACACATATTGATGTCGATGTTGCTTGAACCATCCAGTGGGTCAAATAACACTAAATATTGACCATTTTCCTGAGCAGGGGTGAATTCGTCTAATTCTTCAGATGCCAAACCACCCACATTTGGGTGCTTTTGTAACGCTTCAATTAAATAATCATTTGAAATAACATCTAATTTCTTTTGCTCTTCACCTTGTACGTTTTCATTTTGCGCACTGCCTAATACACCCGCTAAGGCACCTTTTTGTAATGTTTGGTCAATTATCTTGCAAGTATTAGCAATGGTTTCAATTACTTGAGCAAGTTCGGGTGTTAGATTTCCAGTTTGTTGTTGTAAAAATTGGGAAAGGGTGCGGTATGACATGACTGGAAAACTCCGAATGACTGCAAAAATGAGGATAACAATATGCTGCAATAGTTTAGATGAGAACGCGTTAAAAGAAAAATTAAACTCGACTATTTGCTGTGATTTTACCCTTGCAAGTCCTGCAGAAAGTGCTATGTTGATGTAAAGGATTTAATTTGAGATAGGAGCACAGATATGACAACGTTAAAGTTTGATGCGACTCCAACGCCAAGCGAAGGGATTAGTTTAGACGATATTTCTGAGGACAAGATGAAAGCTGCTTGGAAGGATTACGAGTCTAAACCTGAATACAAAAAGTTTAATAAGCATGATTTGATTGAATCTATGCAAACTGCAAAAGCTGATGCCGAGTCAGAATAACTGTAGCAAAGCTGTAATTTTGCGTATGTTTATTAGTTTTTAAAATATTCATCTTTTATTTTTTAGGTCATAAAAAAGCGCCCTTCTAATAAAGAGCGCTTTTTTCGTATTAAGGAACACGTTCTAAACGTATTTTCCCAAAACACAGCAAAAGGTTATTTCAATAATGGCGGAACAGCTTCGTAATTAATTTCTACGCGACGATTTTCTTTCCATGCATTTTCATCATGTCCAGGGTTAACAGGCATTTCTTTACCATAGCTCACTGCTTCAAGCTGAGCTGCGTTAACGCCGTTGGTGATTAAGAAGCTTTCAACCGCTTTGGCACGACGCTCGCCTAAAGCCATATTGTATTCACGTGTGCCTCGCTCATCGGTATGACCTGTAAGCGCCACTTTAGAGTTTGCATTGGCCATTAAAAACTGTGCATGCGCTTGTAGAGTTTGGTAATCATCATTAGACAATTCGCTACTGTCGTAGTCAAAATGCACCACGCGCTTTGCCAAGAAAGCTTTATTGGCTTCGGTTACACCTTTGGCAGATGCACCAGCAAGGTTTTGCGCATTTAAAGCTGCATCTTCACTCAAACCTTGGGTGTTGACTGAAGTTGCACCATTTGGCGTTTGACCTGCTTGTAAGTCACTCGTTGGTTTGCGGTTTGCACAACCTGTCATCACTAAAGCCGATGCCAAAACAGGGAGTACCAATAATTTCACTGCGTTCATCCTCATCTCCATGAAGCTTGATTTTTGGTTTTAAAACAGAACTGAAAACGTATTTACTTTGCGGGTACTCATTATTTTGGTGCCCACGCAGGTTCACGCACTTCACCTTGCTCACTTGGTAAGTTCATGCGGAAGCGACCATCTAAAGACATAATCGACAATAAGCCACGTGCGCCTTCGCGTGTCGCGTACACTACCATTTGCCCATTTGGTGAGAAGCTCGGGGACTCATCTAAACTGGTTGGGGTTAAAATGTTGGTGATATTGGTGTTGATGTCTTGAATTGCGACTTTGTAGTTACTGCCACTTGGACGATGTACCAATGCCAGTTTACGACCATCGGCACTGAGCGTACCACGTGCGTTAAATGCGCCACGGAAGGTTAGGCGTTTGCTGCTGCCTGTGGCAAAGTCATAACGATAAATTTGTGCGGAACCACCACGATCTGAAGTGTAAATAAATGATTTACCATCTGGTGCATAGCGTGCTTCGGTATCAATCGCACTGTCATTGGTCATGCGTCGCAGTTCGCGGGTGCTTAAATTCATTTGATAAATTTCTGGATTGCCATGCATGGATGCGGTAAACAACATGCTTTGCCCATCTGGCGAGAAGCTAGGTGCACCATTTAAACCACGGAAACTGGCTAATTTTTCACGCTGACCTGTCGCCAAATCTTGCACATAAATAGCAGGACGTTTGGTTTCAAACGACACATAGGCAATTTTTTTGGCATCTGGTGTCCATGCAGGCGATAAAATTGGATCACGGGAAGTCAAAATTGTTTTAGGCTGTTCACCGTCAGTATCGGCAATTTGCAGGGTATAGCGTTGTTCAGGTGTTGCAGGGTTGCGCAGTACATAAGCAATGCGTCCGCTAAAGTCACCTTTAATGCCCGTGAGTGCTTCATAAATGGCATCACTGATCATGTGTGCAGCAGAACGTACGCGTGACGCAGGCACGCTTAATAATTCATTCAATAAGTATTGCTGTTTTTGCACATCATAAAGTTGGTAATGAACTTCATAACCGCCTTCTGCAGTGGCTTTGACATTTCCCGTCACCACATAAGGTACACCTGCGGCTTGCCATGCAGCTGCATTTGGATTGTTCATGCTTGCAGTTGCAGCAAGGTTTTTAGATGAACTGGTGAATTTGCCTGAACGGTTTAAATCGTTTTCTACAATAGGATAAATACTTTGATCATTGCCAAACGGCACAATCGCAATTTTAGGTGCTTCTTCTGGTGCTTTGGCAATTTCTAAATGCAGTTGTGCAAAAGATTGTGTGCTTAAAACTGGGCTAAGCGCAGTTAAAATAGCAAGACAAAGTAGGTGTTTACGCGTTGTTTCCATCATTCGCTATTTTCTCAAATCAACATAACTTTTTTGGATGTAATTGTGGTACATAATGGCATGCTTTGGTAGGAATGAAAGCATGAATTTATAATAAAACTGTTATAACACTGTGAAAATTTAAATTTATTTATACTCGTAAATATTTTGAGAAGGAGTTAGCCAAATAGATGTTATTCGGCTAACTGGTAACTTATTGCGCTGTAAAGGTAGAGGTGAAGCTACGTGCTTCGCGTCGTGCATCTGGGTCTGATGGCATCGGATAAGGTGCGGCAGCACGAACAGCAGCTTCTACACTGGCTTTCATGTCAGGGTCGCTAGAATTAACCACGACAGACTGAACTGCGCCACTGTCACTTAAAGTCACGCGGGCAGTTGCACGTTGACCCGAAGAACCAGCTGGGGTATCCCACGCTCGTCTGATTTTATTTTCGAAATCGCGTTTAGCAGTGGATGCAATGCGTCGTACTTCAGCCTTTTTCTGAGCAGCTTCTTCTGCAGCTTGTTTGGCAGCTGAAGCTTTGGCTTCAGTATCGGCACGTGCCTTCGCTTCGGCATCAGCTTTGGCTTTTGCATCTGCGTCAGCCTTACGTTTTGCTTCGGCATCAGCTTTGGCTTTTGCATCTGCAGCAGCTTTACGTTTTGCGTCGGCATCAGCTTTGGCTTTTGCATCTGCAGCAGCTTTACGTTTTGCGTCGGCATCAGCTTTGGTTTTTGCATCTGCGTCAGCTTTACGTTTTGCATCAGCTTTGGCTTTTGCATCTGCAGCAGCTTTACGTTTTGCCTCAGCATCTGCCTTGGCTTTTGCATCTGCTTCAGCTTTGCGTTTTGCTGCTGCATTGGCTTCGAGTTGACGTCTTTTTGCAGCTTCTGCTTTTTTCAGGGCTTCGGCTTCTTTACGACGTACAGCATCTGCCTCAGCACGTGCTTTGGCATCGGCTTGAGCTTTTGCTTTGGCGTCAGCTTCTCGTTGAGCACGTTCTTCGGCGCGTGCTTGTTGAGCTTTTAAGCGTTCAGCTTCTAGTTTTTGTCGCTCTGCAATTTGTTTGGCTTCAGCAGCTTGTCGTTCTGCACGTGCTTGAGCCTCTGCTGCTTGTGCAGTTTTTTGTGTATCAACTTGAGGAGCGGGTGGCGTAGGAGCCGCTGCAGGTGTTGGAATGACAGGGGCAGGTTCAAGAGCAGGCTCGGCAGTTTGAGTAATTTGCTCTGCTACATTTTCATGTGTGGTTTCAGCAGATTTAGTTTCTAATAAGGGTTTTAAATCTTCTGGTTTAATCAGTACGGTTTTAATGGGCTTAGGCGGCTCAGGTGCTTTACTCATGCCCAAATAAAGCAAGCCAACCACTGCGATAAGGTGGACACCTACGGTGAACCCGATCGCAATGGCTTTTTGTTGAAAAGGTGGCTTTTTAAAATCTTTCATAAATTACTTTAAAGGCTCGGTCAGCAATCCAACTTGGGTTAAACCCGCATCTTGTAAGTTAGACATTAACGCAATCACATCACCATAAGGGCGTGTATTATGACCGCGAATAACAACCCGAAACTCTTTGTTTTCAGCTTTGGCTTGAATTTGAGCATCGGTCAAAATTTGTTTCAGTTGGGCTAATTCCAAAGGCTGGGCTTTGTGTTCTTTGTATTCTAAAAAATATTGCCCATCTTTATTTAACGTCACCAAAGCAGGAGCATCTTTCGATTCAATTGGGTTGCCATTGGCTTGTGGTAAATCGACTTGAATACCACTGGTAATCATTGGTGCAGTGACCATAAAAATCACCAACAGTACCAACATGACATCAATATAAGGCACTACATTCATGTCACTTTTGAGTGGTTTCTTAATGCGCTCGAAGCGTCCTGAGCGTTGAATGGCCATTAGTCGTGATCCTGAGTATTGCCTAAAGATTGACGTTGTAATAAAGCCACCATTTCTTCGGCAAATAAAGCACGATCAGAATAAACCGCTTCACCTTTGGCTGTGTAATGGTTAAAAGCAAGTACCGCAGGAATAGCGGCAAATAAACCAATCGCTGTGGCAATGAGGGCTTCAGCAATCCCTGGTGCGACTGTTGCTAATGTGACTTGATCGACATCTGCCAGTCCAATAAAGGCATTCATAATACCCCAGACGGTACCAAATAAACCCACGTATGGCGCAACCGAACCAATGCTGGCCAATGCACCTAAGCCTTGTTCAAGTTGGGCTTGGTCGCGACTTAAACCGACACGTAAGATACGCTCTGTGCCTTCAATGGTTTGTGAAGCATGCGCTTGGCGCTTTTTGAGTTTTAAAAACTCACCTAAGCCTTGATAAAAAATATCTTCTAAACCGACACGTTTTGAATTGAGCTGTGCGTTGTTGTAAAGCGTATTCAGTTCTGCACCAGACCAGAAGATTTTTTGGAAATGCTGATCATCTGCTTGTGCTTTTTTATAGCTCATGTGTAACTTGGCAATCAGATACCAACTGTATAATGATGCTAAAAGCAGCGAGAGCATTACCAGCTGAACAACAGGACTTGCTTGTAATATAAGATCTGATACTTGAAGAGATGATTCGAGTTGTGTTGCCATAGTTACTACATGTGCCAATTCATTTTTTTAATCTTGTCCTAATTCTTTCAGAATAAGGCTACGAATTTCATCTGGCAGACGACGTGGTTTCATATCTGAACCCAGACAGGCCAATTCAACCTCGCCAGATGCAAGCATGATTTCACCACGATAAATATTTTGTTGCAATACAAATGATGATGCTTTACACGAAACTACACTTGCTGTAACAGTAATTAGGTCATCCATTAAGATTGGACGTGAATATTTCACGTTAATTTTATGCACGACAAAGTTGTAATCTTGTTGATGCCAATAATGATTAACACCCGACGCACGAAGCCATTCGGTACGGGTACGTTCCATAAAGCGAATATGGTTGGCGTGGTAAACAATGCCGCCTGCATCAGTATCTTCCATATAGATACGAATTTTAAATTCAAATTTATTCGCCATAATGATGTTCCGCTTCAATGTTGCAAAGTTGTTTGATAAGCAATACTTATAGCTTAAGCCATGTCTATGAAATTGACGTGAATCGGGGCTATAAGTCAAGCTGTGTATAGCGTGGCAGTTTATCATTCTCAACGCTTCGTCCAATGGCACAAGATTTCAAACATGCTTTTAAGTTAAAATTAGCTGTTTGCCTTACACATGCAGATGATCCATCGAAATGAGCAGTACATGAGTCGTTTAGTTAAATTTTTTGTAGTGATTGCCATATTGTATTTATTGTGGATGATGCTGCTCCAGTCAGATGGAGGAATTGCCGATAACACAACCTATCAGTCATCGCAGCAAGTCCATCAGTTTAAAGACTACACCATTCAAGTTCTGGAAAGCTATGAAGGTGAGTTTCGGGTATTGTCACGTGAAAATTATAATTTTGGACGTGAAGCCGAACTTAGCCCTGTCGATTTTGCCTTGGGATGGGGCGAAATGGCCAAGCCTGAAGTGTATAAACAGTTGTCTATTCGTCAAAGCAACCGTTGGTATCATTGGCGTTATGAACAAGCACCACCAATTCCTGTACAAGAGATTGCAAGTTTGAGTGCCAATACGCATTTAATTCCTGCAACGCCGGCGATTGCGACAAAGTTAAAACAGATTGATGAAGATGATTTGATTTATTTGAAAGGTAAATTGGTTGAAGTTACTGCTGCAGATGGTTGGCAGTGGCGCAGTTCTTTAAGCCGTCATGACACAGGGGCGGGCGCGTGTGAATTAATGCTCGTTGAAGATGTACGTGTCATCGAAAATTAAGCTCTATCTTCAGACTCAATTAACCTAATTGTTTAAGCGTTTAAAGGGAGATACCTCCCTTTGATCTATTTTTTTGACCTACTTTTATTTCGGCTCAGGTGGTGTCATCCCAAATTGTAAATACGCCATATTGGTCGCGATACGCCCGCGAGCGCTTCGCATCACATAACCTTGCTGAATTAAGTATGGTTCAATTACATCTTCCAAAGTGCCAGAATCTTCCGCCATAGCAGCAGCTAAGGCTTCCACACCTGCGGGACCACCATCAAAACGCTCTAATAACATACTTAAATATCGACGATCCAAAGTATCTAAACCATCTTTATCGACATTAAGCATATCTAATGCACGTTGTGCCATCTCTTGTGTGACTTCACCTGTGCCTTTGACCTGTGCATAGTCACGTACGCGACGTAACAAACGGTTGGCAATACGCGGCGTTCCACGTGAACGACGTGCAATTTCTTTCGCACCAGTTTCGGTCATAGGCACATCCATCAGACTTGCCGAACGTTTGACAATATGGGTCAAATCTTCAACCGAGTAAAATTCAAGGCGCTGCACAATTCCAAAACGGTCACGTAACGGTGAGGTGAGCAAACCTGCGCGAGTGGTGGCGGCGACAAGGGTAAATGGGGGTAAATCCAGTTTAATGGAGCGTGCTGCAGGTCCTTCACCAATCATGATATCCAGTTGATAATCTTCCATCGCTGGATACAAAATTTCTTCGATCACAGGTGACAGACGGTGTATTTCATCAATAAATAACACATCACCTTCTTCAAGGTTGGTCAGCATGGCGGCTAAATCGCCTGCGCGTTCCAAGACAGGCCCTGAAGTAGATTTAAGATTGCCGCCCATTTCACTGGCAATAATATTGGCGAGTGTAGTTTTACCTAAACCTGGTGGTCCGAAAATCAGTGTGTGGTCGAGTGCTTCTGCGCGTCCACGGGCTGCACCAATAAAAATTTCCATTTGTTCACGCACCACAGGTTGCCCAATATAGTCATCGAGTGAGGTTGGGCGAATGGCACGATCAATTTGATCTTCGGGTTTTTCAGAACCACTGATTAGACGGTCTTGCATAGGTGATCTAAACTTTAAGTAAACTGATTTTAATAAGAAATTCCGCAAAACAGTTTTGGCGGCGTCTTTCCAATAGAACTTTCTGTCTCAACAGTTGCGAATGAATTCATCGCGTATCAGATGAGGTGAATTAGACAATATATGTGCTTACCGATTCATCGACTTTAATGCTGCACGGATAATATCACTGGCTTCAGTAAAATCGCCCTTGACTGCATTAATAAGTTTTTGTGCTTCGGCAGGTTTATAACCTAAAGATTGTAAAGCGGCTTCGGCTTCGGCAACAGCAGAATTGCCTGTAAATTGGATTTGAGTCACTGTGGAATTGCTGCTGCTCACTTCGTTGGACATGGCTTTAAAGCGATCACGTAATTCAATCATTAAACGTTCAGCAGTTTTTTTGCCCACACCTGGCACTTTAATCAGGGTATTAATATCTTCATGTTCTACGGTGTGAATCAGTAGCTCGACGCTTAAGGTTGATAAAATACCTAGCGCCATTTTTGGGCCGACACCATTGACTTTAAGTAAGGTTCGGAAAATGGTTTTTTCTTGGGCTTCTAAAAAACCATATAACAATTGAGCATCTTCACGCACGGCTAAATGCGTCCATAGGGTAATTTTCTGCCCTTTTTGTAATTGGCAAAATGTGGTGAGCGGTGTGTCAATTTCATAGCCCACACCATTCACATTCAGCAACACGGTTGGTGCTTCTAAAGCCAATACTTCGCCAATAAGACATCCGATCATATTTGTGATTCACTGATTAATTTAAAATAATTTGCTGTTCGCATAGTAGAGCGCATTTTCACAAAAGGCAAAATCCGTGCTTAAACTCTACGTCAATTTTATATAAGTTATTGATATACAGGTGAGTCATCACAGTAGGCCAACCTTATTGCCTTGTAATTCTTGCGACAAGTTATAGGCTTGGTGATCTGAAAACTTAGAGATAATGTCCAACACTTGCATAATATTGTCATAGTGGTTATGCGCAAAATCTGCACCTGAGCGTTGCAAGATGGACATTAAACGCTGCTCTTTAAAACTTAGGGTTTTAT
Organism: Acinetobacter sp. KAM396; assembly: GCF_021602765.1. Taxonomy (NCBI): domain Bacteria; kingdom Pseudomonadati; phylum Pseudomonadota; class Gammaproteobacteria; order Moraxellales; family Moraxellaceae; genus Acinetobacter; species Acinetobacter sp. KAM396. Next base: position 166,344 of record NZ_BPPH01000001.1, on the reverse strand, counting down.
GGGGTGTGGTGAGCGGAATAAACGCATCCAAAATATTTTGTAAACTTTGATGCGCAATAATTTCCAATCCAGCTTTTTGCGGATGCTCGAAAATTTTCTCACGTGCTAAGTCTTTGGCGCGATTGATACCAATTTCAATATCTGCCGAGCAATACTGTAAAAGGCTGCCTTTGAGTTGTCCCATTAGAATTTCAAAATGGTGTTTGGCAAACGCCGTGGTGACTTCATCGACCAAACGCTTCATGACCCGACCACGCAAAGCGGCAATTTTTTGTTGCCATGTGGTACGTGCCATCGCCAGTTCTGCAGGAATACCGTAGTCACCAATCAAGTTTAAAAAGATCGGTTCCACTTCTTCATAGCTGAGCATGTTTAAAATAATACCATCTTCCAAATCAATTAAGGCATAGCAAATATCATCCGCCGCTTCCAATAAATATGTCAGTGGATGACGGCAATAGTGATAATCGCCCAATTGAATCAGACCAAGCTGTTCTGCAATTTGTTTGAGAATTTCTTTTTCGGCTTGGTAACAACCAAACTTATCACGTTGATTGGCAGGGCGGTTGCCTTGTTCGGCAATGGTTTTGGAGAGCCATGGATATTTTAAATAAGCGCCTAAAGTGGCATAGGTTAAACGCATGCCGCCATCATTTGGATGATAGTCAATTTTGGTGAGTAGACGTAAACCTTGTGCATTGCCTTCAAACTGACGGACATCAGCTTCTTCTTCATCGCTGAGTTTGGCGAGGAAATTGCCGTGTGAAGCATCATCAAACCATTCACGAATGGCATATTCGCCTGCATGCCCGAAAGGTGGATTACCAATATCATGTGCCAAGCAAGCAGCTTGAATAATCGCACCGACATCGGCAGGGGAAATCCACATAGGCAAGTGATCTTTAATTTTTTCTGCAGCCAACATTCCCAATGAACGTCCAATACAAGACACTTCTAAAGAATGGGTTAGGCGAGTGTGAATGCCATCGTGTTGAGTCAGTGGATGGACTTGGGTTTTACGGTTTAGCTGTCTAAAACTTTGCGAAAAAATAATACGGTCATAATCTTTGTGAAAAGGGCTGCGCGCCTGTTCTGTACTTTGTTTTTTACTACCAATTCGAACTGTGGAAAGCAGTTCTAACCAACGCATTTGAGTCATTTATCATTATTCACTATGTGCTTGTTTTGCATCATGCCAAAAAAATGACAAAAGCTCTAGGGGCGGGCGACATGGCTTGTCTTTTTAAATCTAAAATCATACAAAATGGGAGATACGTTCATGGCGAAGCGTACTTTAAATTTTTGGGGGGCAAGCGGTATAAAACGAGGATTTGATAATTCGCACAGCTTGCCAAAACAGCACCGATCATCATTTTTTATGATAATTTCTAGTCAATCGTGAAATGGATAGCGAAGTTTAAATATGCTTAAACTGATTTACTATGTGCCTCAATCTCATCTTGAAGAAACCAAACAGGCTGTTTTTGCAGCAGGTGCAGGGGGGATTGGCAATTATGAACAATGTGCATGGCAGGTTTTAGGCACAGGGCAATTTAAACCTGTAAAAGGAGCAAATCCTTTTATTGGTGAGTTAGATGCTTTGGAGCGTGTTGCTGAGTGGCGAGTGGAAACCATTGTGCCTGAGCAAAATGCTCAGGCAGTCGCAAAAGCGCTCAAGGCAAGCCATCCTTACGAAGAGCCTGCCTTTGAGTTTATGCAACTTTTAGTCTTTGATGATTAAATTTTCTGAATAAACAAGTCACGGTCAAAACGGTATTGTGGGAAAAAGACACCATCTTCGGCACGTTCACCTGCAGCGATCACCATCACTGGAAATTGTTGATCATTCAGTTTTAAGAGTTTGCGTACCATCGGCTCATCAAAACCTTCCATCATTCAGCTATCAAAACCGTGTGCTCGAAGGGCCAAGACCATATTTTCACAGGCGAGTGCTGTGGTTTTACTGGCCCAAAGTTTGGCATCGGCAGGGTTAAATGCCGTTACAGGTAATTGTTTATCTAAAGTACGTGCAATTTTGAAAGCGACTTTCTTAAAGTTACCTACTGCATTTAAGTAACCAGTCTTGTAGTTATAAGGAATAAACTTGTAATATTTTTTCACTGCAGCGGGTGCTTCAGGAAAAGGAAACTCGCTGATATTCTTTTTTGCCATTTCATCAACGCGGTCTGTGCGCGCAATACATACTATTAGCTCTGCTGCAGTACGGGCAGCAAGCTGTCCTAAGCAGGCTTTAACAAGTTGTTTTTTCTTGGCAGGGTTTTGCACCACCACAAAAGTCCAGGGTTGTAAATTAGATGAGTTTGGCGCCAATAAAGCCATATCTAAACAATCATCCAACACTTCAGCAGGAATGGCTTTGTCGGTAAATTTACGCACCGAACGACGGCTTTGAATGACTTTTTTAAAGTTTTCTACATCAATATCTTGTGGTGCAGGTTCAAAATAACGTTCTTTTTTTTCAGCTTTAACATCGGTTGGATTTGGATTAGACATTACAATTTTCCTCAATTTTTTAATGATTGACAGCACATTGCAGAATATGGGGGCGAATAAAGAAAAAACCACATTCAGCCAATATGAATGTGGTTTTAAAAACGGCTAGTACACTTAAAATAGGCATAAGTGCATTTCAGTTCAACAGTACTTAATTAAATTGGCTGAAATCAGGTTTACGTTTTTGCATAAAGGCTTGCACTGCTTCCATCATTTCTGCTGAACCGACACGTTGCATAAAAATTTCTGCTTCATGGTCAATCCACGCCACGATTTCATCGACATTATGTTTCATCAGGGCTTTAGATTGTTTGAGTGAGGCCAAAGGCAAAGCCGCCAATTGCGCTGCTTTTTGTTGTGCTGTTGCATAGACATCGGTTTCAATACTATTAACTAGATTTGCCGATAATGCCGTTTCGCTATTGAATTTCTGCGCAGTCAACAACAGTTCAGCCGCTTTGTGATAGCCAGCTTGCTCTACCAAAAGTTTGCTTGATGCGCCTTCTGGCGATAAGCCCAAGCTCACAAATGGAATCTGGAATAGGGCAGTATTGTCGCTATACACTAAATCTGCATGCAATAAAATGGTGACACCAATGCCAATCGCCACCCCACGTACAGCTACAATTAGCGGTTTAGAAAACTTGGCAGCAGATTTTAATAAGATGAACGGAGGACCTTCGGCAGCAGGTAATTGTCCTTTAAGTGCGGCAGACTTCATAAAATCCTGCATGTCATTGCCTGCGCTAAAGTCTGCATCTGCGCCGCGTAAAATTACGCAACGTACTTCATTGGCTTGATCGGCCTCATCTAAGGCTTGTGCAATCCACAAATATAATTCACCATACAGCGCGTTTTTTGCTTCTGGTCGGTTGATGGCTAAAGTCAGTACGCCATTTTCTAAATTCGCATTCAAATGTGGGTGAGGTTGTTGAATACAGCTCAGTGTCATCGTACTATCCTTGCTTTGATTGGTTAGAATTTATGGCTCATTATGTCGCAAATTCGCAGCGCTGGCACAACTCATGAGTTCATAAAAAGTTAGATTTATTATGCAATATACGTTTGATTATTTGGTTTTCATTGGCCGCTTTCAGCCATTTCATTTGGCGCATTTGCAAACCATTCAAATTGCGTTAGCACGTAGTCATTATGTGATTTTGGCATTAGGTTCTGCACAAAATGAGCGCAATTTAAAAAATCCGTTTTTAGCCAAAGAACGTGAGCAGATGATTTTGTCTAACTTTTCACCTGAGATGCAAGAACGGATTAAGTTTGTGCATGTCGTAGATGTCTACAATGATGAAAAATGGCAAAAACTAGTCAAATCTTTAGTCGGTGAATTGATTCAACCGCAAGATCGTGTTGGTTTAATTGGGCATTTTAAAGATGACTCGTCTTATTATTTAAAGTTTTTCCCTGAATGGGAGATGGTAGAATTAGACAGCTTGCAAGATGCCATGTCTGCTACGCCTGCACGTGAGGCTTATTATCGTGGGGAAATACAGCCTAATTTTTTCCCGCAAGGCACAATTGATTTCTTAACCGCATTTCAAAACACGGAAATTTATCGTCAATTACAAGACAAATACCAGCAGCAGGACAGCAGTAATTTGACGGAGTAATCCAGTTTTTAAATGAAAAAAGATGATTGAAAAAGCTTTCAATCATCCAGAACATTGTGTTTTTTTAGAGGCTGAAAATTAAGCCTGTAAAGCGGTTAAATCCGCAAGCACTTGCTCGGCATGTCCTGCAGCTTTGACTTTACGATATTCTTTCAGTAATTGACCTTGATGGAAAATAAAAGTAGAGCGTTCAATGCCCATAACTTTTTTGCCATACATATTTTTTTCTTTAATCACATCAAACAACTGACACAATACTTCTTCTTTATCGCTAATCAAGTTGATGCCTAAAGATTGTTTTTCGGTAAAGTTTTGATGGGCTTTGACTGAGTCGCGCGAAATGCCAATGATGGTGGTATTAAGCGCATCAAATTGTGGCTTTAGCGCAGTAAAATCGACAGCTTGTGTGGTGCAGCCTGGGGTAGAATCTTTCGGGTAAAAATACACCACTAACCAATCTGTACCAAGCTCGGTTAAGTTGACTTTGCCTGTAGTTGCAGGAAAAGCTTGATTTGGTAATTGAATTGTCGTGCTCATATTTTTCTCCAAAATCATGCACATAAAAAACTAGCCACATAAAGTGGCTAGTTGAAATTGTTAAGAAAACTTATTTTTTCTCACCCGCTTTCATTGCTTCTTCAGTTAAGGTTTTTAATTTACCTGTAAGCTGAGGACCAAAACAAGCTTGCAAATCTTTATTTTGCTTTTGTACAAAAGCTAAAGTCGCAGGGCTCTTTTTCTGGTTAATTGCGCTTTGAATTTCCCATTTTTGAGCGTTGGTTAATTTACCATCTGCTTCTACTGCACATGTACAATATTTGCTTACTTCAGCTGTAGTTAGTTTTTTGCCTTTTGCAGTTTCTTCTTTACAAACATTAATTAAAGCTGCTTTCACATTGGTGCTTTTATAAGCTTGTTGCAACTTGTCATTATTTGCGTGCGTCGTTGTAGCGAATAATGCAACAACAGACATAATCGCAGAAACCATAATGTTTGATTTTAAATTTTTCATACACTTTACCTTGTTATGACGGTATATAACGTGTCGGGTCAGTAACACCTGCATCGGCAAAACCTTGTTTGCGTAAGCGACAGCTGTCACATTTACCACAAGCACGTCCTTGGTCATCTGCTTGGTAGCAAGAAACCGTTTGACTATAGTCTACGTCATGTTCAATACCTAAGCGAATAATATTTGCTTTGGATAAATGTAACAAAGGTGTCTCAAATTTTAACGGTTTACCTTCTACGCCAACTTTGGTTGCCAAGCGCGCCATATTGGCAAAAGCATCAATAAATTCAGGACGACAGTCAGGATAGCCCGAATAATCTACCGCATTAATGCCAATCACAATGGCTTCTGCATCAAACACTTCGGCTGCAGCCAAAGCATAAGACAGGAAGATGGTATTACGCGCAGGAACATAAGTCACAGGAATACCTTCTTGCTCATGATCAGGTACTTCAATGCTGTGATCGGTCAAGGCAGAACCGCCCAAGTTGCCTAAATCAATATTAATCACACGATGCTCAATGCCTGCATTTTTAGTCAAGGCACGTGCAGCATCTAGCTCTGTGGTCGAGCGTTGACCATACATAAAACTAAGTGCAATACATTCATAACGCGCTTGTGCCCATGCCAAACACGTGGTTGAGTCTAATCCACCAGATAACAATACAATGGCACGAGGGCGCATAATTGAACTCCAATTTTTAAAATATTGCGTTAGAACTTGAGCAAAACTGTGATGATTGACCTTAGTACGAATGTGTATTCGTGTGGACATTAACGACCTGTTTCATCATTCCAAAGCAATTTATGTAATTGCAATTGGAAACGAACAGGGAGATGGTCGGCTAAAATCCACTGTGCCAAATCACGTGCAAGTTGTGGCAAGGCGACTGCACCTTTTTCGACAGCAAATGCAGGGGAGAACCACACGGTATCGACTTTTTTATGCAATTGATATTGCTCAACCTGCTCCTTCGCCCAAAGATAATCGTCATGATTACAAATCACAAATTTGATTTGATCATGCGGGTTTAAAAAATCTAAATTTGATAATAAATTGCGGGACATTTCACCCGAGGCAGGGGTTTTTAAATCCAGCACTTTAGATACACGATTATCCACTTTAGAAATATCCAAAGCTCCACTGGTTTCCAAAGACACTTCACAACCTAAATCTGCCAAGCGTTGCATCAGTGGCAGTGCATTCGGTTGAGCCAGAGGTTCACCGCCCGTCACACATACATACGGGGTTTTAAAATCTAGTGTGGTTTGGATGATGTCATCTAAAGATTGACGTTCGCCACCTTCAAAAGAATAGGTGGTATCGCAGTAATGGCAACGCAATGGACAACCCGTTAAACGAATAAATACGGTTGGCAAGCCTGATGTATTGGCTTCGCCCTGCAATGAATAGAAAATCTCCGTAATGCGTAAACCCGCAGACGGATCAGAAACAGGAATAGCGGAAGATCGGAGGGTACTCATAAAATTCATCACAGTATATAAAAAACAAAAATCCCTACGGTCATTGCTGGCCGTAGAGATGGGAAAAACTAAAAAAGTTTAGTCTTCGCGTAATAAGTCGTTCAAGCTGGTTTTTGCACGGGTTTTCGCATCTACTTTCTTCACAATGATAGCAGCATACAAGCTATAAGTGCCACATTTAGAAGGCAGATTGCCAGAAACGACCACCGAACCTGCAGGTACACGACCATAATGGATTTCGCCAGTTTCACGGTCATAAATTTTGGTCGATTGACCAATATAAACGCCCATAGAAATAACAGAACCTTCTTCTACAATCACGCCTTCAACAATTTCAGAACGTGCGCCAATGAAGCAGTTGTCTTCAATAATCGTTGGGTTTGCTTGAAGTGGCTCAAGTACACCACCAATGCCTACACCACCCGATAAATGCACATTTTTACCAATTTGTGCACATGAACCTACAGTTGCCCATGTATCGACCATGGTGCCTTCATCTACATAAGCGCCAATATTGACATAAGATGGCATTAACACCACATTTTTGGCTTGGAATGAACCTTTACGTGCAACAGCAGGCGGTACTACACGTACACCGGCTTGTTTAAATTGCTCGTCAGTCCAGTCTGTAAATTTCGTGTCTACTTTGTCGTAGAAACGCAAATCGCAAGATTCAATTGGCTTGTTATCATTGAGTTTAAAAGATAACAAAACTGCCTTTTTTAACCATTGGTGAACGATCCACTCACCATTAATTTTTTCAGCAACGCGCAATGTACCGTTATCTAAACCTGCAATTGCTTGTTCAACTGCTTGGCGAATTTCAGCAGGGCAATCTGCTGCTGTAAAATTAGCACGGTCTTCAAATGCTTGTTCAATAATTGTTGAAAGCTGCGACATCGATGTAATTACCTGAAAAAAATTTTCCAAGATTTTACACTATATTGCTCTAAAAAGATGGAAAACTAGGAAGGGTGCTGAATTAAATTCGCAAGTAAAGTGATTAGTATTCTTTTCGTATTTTAGATATGTACAAACATTGTTTAAAAAAGGCTTATCATTCAACAAGAAAAATTAATAAGTATCAAAAAATAACAAAAGCTCAGCAAAACACGAATAAAAAATATTCATTGACTCCTTTATATTGAGCTCATCACGAATAACTAATGATGAAAAAAAGTTCTTTTGAGGAGAGAAATAATGAAAGCTTTATATCAACTTTTAGCAGTATCCGTTCTAGCTGCCACAGCTGGATCTGTCATGGCTGCTGATGAAAGAATCGTAACAGATGAAGGGGTAGCTGAATTCTCTTTCTTTAAACCCGCTGCAGTTCGTGCTGAAGTCGGTACAACAGGTTATGGTGGCGCGATCTCTTGGAATGCTAACCCTTATGTCGGTGTTACTCTAGGTTATAATGGTGGTGATATTTCTTGGACTGATGATTTATCAATCAACGGTTCTAAATATGACCTGGATATGGACAATAACCTGACTTATTTGAACGCTGAGATTCGTCCTTGGGCGAACTGGTTCTATATGGCTGCTGGTGTAGCATATATTGATAATGATTATAGTCTAGAACGTCGTCCAGGTACTAATGCTTCATTCACAGTTGATGGGGCACGTTTTAATGCAGGCAATACAGATGTTCGCATTAATGGTGACCTATCTTATAAAAATAATATTGCACCTTATGTAGGGATTGGTTTCTCACCAGCCATTACCAATCGTTGGGGGGTCTTCGGCGAGGTAGGGGCCTATTATAATGGGAATCCTACTGTAAGTTTAACTGCTAATCCAGAAGCATATACAATTGCCCGTGCTGACGATGGTCGTTCTTTAGAGCAAGCATTAGCTGATGAGCGAGATGCACTTCGTAACGATAATAAATACGAATGGTTACCAGTGGCTAAACTAGGTGTAAGCTTCCGTTTCTAAGCTATAGCTGCTTAACCTAATAAAAAAAACGAGCTTCGGCTCGTTTTTTTTTTGTGTCTTAAAAGCGGTGTGCTAATTTCAAGTGATAAACCCAAGCCTCACGTTGTTCGAGTGAAGAAAAACTTGAAATTTGCGTGATTAACGACTGTGGTTGTGTCGTGTCTGGCTTAGTAAAGTGCAAATAATGCAGACCCGCAATCATAAAAGTTTTGGGGTTGAAGTGATAAACCGCACCCGTACCCACACCAACATAACCATCTACAGGGTTTAAACTTGAGGCAGGATTACCTGCACCAGAATCCCACAATCCTTCCACCGCAGTGATCCATTTGGATGACCATTGATGGGCAACGCCCAAGCGGGTCGACCATTGATTCTTTTGATAATCAATCAGGTTGAACTGATTACCTAGTCCTTCAGATTGCAGAATTGCAGCAAACTGAGTGGGTTGAATTTTAAAATCTTGCCAATTGACCCATCGCAATGATCCATACAGAAAATTTTGCGCAGGTAAACCTGTGTGAAAATCTAAATTCACCGATTCAGGTGTTTCAATTTCTGTTGCTTGATGTGGTGCAATCTCTAAAGGAAATCCCCAAATACTTTCGCTTGCATTGGTACTGTGCTTGATTTTAGAGCGATAAGTAATTGCTGTATTAAATGCATATTCAGGAATTTGGTAGCTTACACCTGCCAACCAACCCCACGCATGGTCTTTTGGAAAATGTACGTGATAATCAAAAAAGGTATAGTCAACTTGTGTACCAATTTTCAGATCACCTGAAAATGACTGGTAACTCAGACCTGTAAAGAGGTTCCAATGTTGTGTGGGTTGATAGCCAATAAGCGCTGTAATATTTCTTGAGTCAAACTTAATATCTGCATTTTCTATAGGTAAAGGTTCGCCTGAAAGAATAGGACTATAGTGATAATCCACATCAACAAAATAAGGTTGGTCAAATAATAACGCCACAGAAATTTGTGGATGTGGTTGTAATTTTAATGCAGCTTGGATGAAGTGTTGATTATTGACTAAATTGCCTGTTGAAAAATCTTGAACGCCTAATTCGGCAATATTTTGTTGATGCTGTACCTGACCTGAAATATTGGTATCCACGTGTAGCAAAGCGACTTCCGCATAATTTCCTTTTTCAAATAATGCATGTACCGATTGACCGCTACGTTCTAAAGCGGCAGCAGAGGCATAACCTAGCGGCAGGACATAAAGCAATCCAATAAAAATGTGAAATTTCATGTTACGTCCTTGGTCTAAATTATAGAATTGTGTTTAAAATCAAATTACGTTTTTTATTGTTGATTATATTTTATTCATGTTTCTGATAAATTAAAATCATTATTTTGATTATTTCTAGGCATTTAGATCAGCAAGAATTTTGCCAGAGAACTAAAAGAGAGCCTAGGCTCTCTTATGCATTATTGTTTTATTCTTCAGGATAGGCGATACGTTTTAAAGCTTTAATATCGGCATTCGGTGCGCATAAAGAAATAAACTCATAGCCATAGCCACGCAGTAAATGCCCTTTGCGAACCGCAATCCATGTGGTGTTTACCCCAAAAATATCGGTCTGGATTTGTTTTAGGCGGTAATCACGTTCTGCATCGTATGCTACATTGTTCACCACACCTACGCCCATGCCCAATTCAACATAGGTTTTAATGACATCTGCATCAAGTGCAGACATGACGATATTGACATCAATTCCTGCATCGGTAAATGCTTTGTCAATTTTAGAACGACCCGTAAAGCCACCATGGTAAGTAATAATTGGATATTCAGCCAAATCGGACAGGCTAATCTCAGCTTTACTGGCTAAAGGATGGTTTTGTGGAGTAATAATGCTGTGACGCCACTCATAATAAGGCACACTTGCCAAGTTTTCTTCAGTGGTGAGAGATTCGGTTGCAATACCAATATCGGCTTCACCTTGTAGCAGCATTTCAGCAATTTCTACAGGGCTGGCTTGTTGTAAAATCAGATGTACTTTAGGAAATTCTTTTTTAAACAAATTCACAATGGGCGGTAGCACATAACGCGCTTGGGTATGTGTAGTCGCAATGGTGAGCGTGCCTTCATCAACTTTATTAAAGTCATCAGCAAGGCGTTTAATGTTATCTGCATCAATCAACATGCGTTCGACAATACACAGCAAGGATTGTCCTGGCTCGGTTAAACCCAATAAGCGTTTACCTTTGCGGACAAAAAGCTGCACCCCGAGCTCATCTTCAAGGTCTTTAATGTGCTTACTCACTCCCGACTGAGAAGTGTATAGTGCCGCAGATGCTTCAGTTAAATTAAAGTTTTGCCGAACGGTTTCTCTAATAATTCTAAGTTGTTGGAAATTCATAGTGGTGCAAACCTAAAAAAGGATGGGGCGGGTTAGGCTCCATATTAATGTGCTTATGCGACTTGATTTTCAAATAAATGTAAAGTGGTTACACTTAACCAAACCGTTTGGTTTGGACGGAATTGGTGCAGCTTAGCTTCATCTGCAGTGAGTGCAATTTCAATCAAATTGCCTTGGCGATCTTGCAATTCTGCAACTACTTTACCAGCAATCCAAACTTCACGTAAGAAGGTCGCTTGAATGGTATTTTCCTGGGGTTGGGCATGAATATGCAACTCATCTGGACGTGCAAATGCAATGACTTTGCCTTGTGGCGCATTGGGTTGATTAAGAAGTTGTACACGATCTTCACCAATTTGCACAATTCCTTGATGATGTTGTCCTTCAAAACGGTTGGCTTGACCTAAGAAGTCAAATACAAATGGAGTGGCAGGCTGTTCATACACTTCACGTGGTGAACCAATTTGTTCGACATTACCTTTGTTCATAACAATAATTTGATCGGCAACTTCGAGCGCTTCTTCCTGATCATGGGTCACGAAAATTGAAGTGATGTGTAATTCATCATGCAAAGTTCTTAACCAACGACGTAATTCTTTACGCACTTTGGCATCAAGCGCACCAAAAGGTTCATCCAATAACAATACGCGTGGTTCTACCGCTAAGGCACGTGCCAAAGCAATACGTTGACGTTGTCCACCCGATAATTGTGCAGGATAACGGTCTGCTAAAAAGCTTAACTGTACCAAGTCGAGTAAACGCATAACACGTTTTTTAATCTCGGCTTCTGAAGGTCGGGTTGCACGCGGACGTACCCGTAAACCAAACGCGATATTGTCAAATACGGTCATGTGGCGGAATAGGGCATAGTGCTGGAATACGAAACCAACTTGACGTTCACGTACATGCACATCGGTTGCGTCCTGACCTTCTAAAATGACTTGTCCACGATCTGCCGATTCTAAACCCGCAATAATACGCAACAAGGTGGTTTTACCACAGCCTGAAGGCCCAAGCAGAGCCACCAGTTGACCATCTGGAAAATCGAGGGAGATGTCTTTCAGTGCATGAAATGCACCAAAATTTTTTTCAATATTTTTAACTTGAATACTCATGCGGTCATTCCTTAAGAAACAGTTGAATCTTCATTGCGTTGGTTTTGCTTTTCTTGGCGAATTTCAACCCAAGTTTTTAAAATCAGGGTCACAATCGCAAGAAGTGCCAAGAGAGAGGACACCGCAAACGCAGCACTAAAAGTGTATTCGTTATAGAGAATTTCGACGTGCAGCGGAAGGGTATTGGTTTCTCCACGAATATGCCCCGATACCACAGATACTGCGCCAAACTCACCCATCGCGCGGGCATTACACAGAATTACGCCGTAAATTAAACCCCATTTAATATTTGGCAAAGTGACTTTCCAGAAGGTTTGCCAACCAGATGCACCTAATACAATTGCAGCTTCTTCTTCCTCTGTGCCTTGTGCTTCCATTAAAGGAATTAATTCACGCGCCACAAAAGGTACAGTAATGAAGATCGTGGCAATCACAATTGCAGGTACGGCATATAAAACTTTGATGTCGTGTTCCATCAACCAGCCGCCCATCCAACCTTGTGTACCAAAAATCAGGACTAGCATTAAACCTGCAATGACAGGAGAAACTGAAAAAGGCATATCAATTAAGGTGGTGAGAATTGACTTGCCACGGAAATTGAATTTCGCCACTGACCACGCTGCGGCAATACCAAATATCACGTTTAAAGGCACGGCAATGGCTGCAGTGAGTAAGGTTAATTTCACTGCTGATAAAGTGTCAGGATGCACCAATGCTTGGGCATAGACACCAATGCCTTGTTTTAACGCTTCGACAAAAACCAAAATCAGCGGCAAAATCAGACAGCTTAAGAAGAAAATGAAGGCAATTGCAATCAGGGTATAGCGTACCCAAGTCGGTTCACGTGTTGCATCGCGTGATTGTAGTTTTTCAGCCAAAGCATTGCTGTTGGTATTTAAACTCATCGTGCAGTTCTCCCTGTGCGACGACTTGCCCATGCTTGTAATAAGTTAATTAAGAACAGCATGACAAAAGAAATCAGCAACATCACCACAGCAATTGTGGTTGCACCTGCGTAGTCATATTCTTCCAAACGGGAAATAATCATTAAGGGTGCAATTTCAGTTTTAAATGGTTGGTTACCTGCAATGAAAATCACCGAGCCATATTCACCCACGCCACGCGCAAATGCGAGGGCAAAACCTGTAATCAGTGCAGGCAATAAAATAGGGAAAATCACTTTGGTGACAATTTGAAAGCGGTTAGCCCCTAGCGCAGATGCTGCTTCTTCCAACTCGGTTTCTAAGTCACTGAGTACGGGTTGCACGGTACGCACAACAAATGGAATACCAATAAAAATCAGGGCAAGGGTAATCCCGATAGGGGTATACGCGACTTTAATGCCTAATGGTTCTAAATATTGTCCAATCCAGCCAGTCGGTGCGTATAAAGAAGTCAGGGCAATACCCGCAACTGCAGTAGGCAATGCAAAAGGTAAATCGACCAAAGAATCTATAATACGTTTGCCCGGAAAGCTGTATCGTACCAAACACCATGCCAATAATAAGCCGAAGACGACATTAATAAAGGCTGCAATGAGCGCAGCGCTAAAACTGAGTTGCAAAGATTTTTGGATACGTTCTGAACTTAAAATTTCCCATAAACCATCCCAACCGATACCCAGCGATTTAATAAATACAGCCGATAAGGGAATAAGAACAATTAAGGATAAATACGCTAGGGTAAAGCCTAGAGAAAGACCAAATCCTGGCAGCACTTTGGATCGCTGCGACATGATGACTCCTCAAAAGAGAGAATGAGTGTTTGAAAACAAACAGATAAAAGTAAAAGATAAATTCGGCACAAGCATAATTTGCGAAGATTAAATTGCAAATTTGAATAAATACTTGTTGTTATCAGAAATACTGATATGTGATTGCATATTTTCTGCAATCAAATAATCATAAATTTCAGGAAATGCCCCAAAGCCTGATGCAACATTAATATGACCCACTTGTCCTAAATTAATAGGTGTGACTTGCCATGCTTGTGCAAGCGACTGTGCATCTGTAAAACTGAGCCACGGGTCATTTTCACTAATCAGTAAGCGTGTCGGCACAGCTAATTTAAGTTGCTGAAAGTAAGCCGAATAATTGCTTTGGCTGTGTTCTGCAAAACCAGACTCACCAAAACGGGCAGGGTTGGCAGGCGCAACCAACACCACATTTTTAATTTTCGCCTGTAGTTCAGGGTACTGTGCTAATGCCGCCACCGTGGTTAGACAACCAAAACTGTGTGCCACAATTTGAATATCGTCCTGAATCGGGGCAACCGTTTTGACAAACTCAGTAACCCAGTTCTGTAAAATGGGGCTATTCCAGTCTGACTGTTGTACACGCGAGCAAGACATGAGTTGTCGTTGTAACCAAGATTGCCAGTGTGTATATTCACTGCCAGCTACACCTGGAACAATTACGGTATGAATCATGTCGATGCTCCTTCGCATATTTCAGCCTGAAATGATGATCTGAATAACGCTTAAATTTCAATTGAATCCATCATGTTCCAGTATTGGATGTGACCGCCTGGATTCAAAATTCAGTAAGATAATGCTGTAAAATTCATGTTTTAAATCATCTGCGACAAGGATAACGAGAGTTTCTATGCAAAAAAAATAATTAAAAATGAATTTTATATGAATGAAAAAGATATAAGGCTGTATGAAAACACCCGCATTTTCCAATGTGGGTGTTTTTCACTATCCTTTCAGTATGATTTGCCTTTCAGCATTACTTGGTTTGATTGGCTTTGACAATCTGATCGAAAACACCGCCATTTTCAAAGTGTTTTTTCTGAACTTTGCTCCATCCACCAAACTCTTGGTCAATGGTCACGAGTTTTAATGGTTTAAATTGCGACTTATATTGTGCCAACACCTTAGCATTACGTGGCCGGTAATAATGCTTTGCAGCAATATTTTGACCCGCAGGCGAATAAAGATAGTTTAAATAGGCTTTGGCTAAGTGTTGATTATCATCTTTTTGCACATTTTTCTCTACAATCGCCACTGGGGGTTCAGCCAAGATGGATAAGGAAGGGGTGATGATTTCAAATTTACCTGGTTGTTCACGCACGGCTAAATAGGCTTCATTTTCCCAAGCCAACAAAACATCACCAATACCACGTTCTGCAAAAGTGGTGGTTGCACCACGGGCACCTGAATCCAATACTTTGGTTTGTTTATAAATTTGACGAACAAATTCTTGGGCTTTGGCATCATTGCCCGCAGGTTGATGTTTTGCCCATGCCCACGCTGCCAAATAGTTCCAGCGTGCACCGCCAGATGTTTTTGGATTTGGAGTAATGATTTCCACACCAGGTTTGACCAAATCGCCCCAATCTCGAATACCTTTTGGGTTGCCTTTACGCACTAAAAATACAATCGTGGACGTATACGGGGTTGAGTTGTGCGGAAATTTCTTTTGCCAGTCTTTAGGTAATAGACCGCGTTTGGCAATTTCATCAATATCGGCAGCCAGTGCCAAAGTCACGACATCGGCACCCAGACCATCAATCACCGCACGTGCCTGTTTGCCCGAACCACCATGTGATTGTTTAAAATTGATGTTTTGCCCCGTGGCTTTTTTCCAGTACGCACCAAAATCTTTGTTAAAGTTATCGTATAATTCACGGGTTGGATCGTAGGAAACATTCAGAAAGTCTTTTGCGGATACGCTCAAGGTTGTTGCCGAAAGTACTGCCGCCAGTAGTCCAATTTTCAGTTTTGTAAAGTTCATGTTTGACCTCATATATTAAAAATGTTGTTGAATGAGGCAAGCATATCGGTAGTCTATTTGCTGAAAAAATAATTTAAAATGCGGTGAATATCAGTAAATGATAAATATAAATTTCTTCATTGTTTTCTATATTTAGAGATAAATAACGAGTACTTCTTCCATGCAGTGTTATAAAAATGCCAAGCCTACCGAGCAGATTCATGTGTTAGATCGCGCGTTTCATTATGGTGATGGATGCTTTAGCACTGCACGTTTTCGCCAAAATCAAATTGAATTATTTGACCGCCATTTGGCGCGTTTGCAATATGCCAATCGCCAACTTTCTTTAAATGCCAATCTTGAGTTGATCACTGAAACATTGACGCTTTTAAAGCAGGCGCATGGCGAATTAAACGGTACTTTAAAGATTATTTTAAGTCGTGGTGTGGGGCAGCGAGGCTACAGTTTGCCTGATCATCCTGCTGATGTTTGGATATTTTTCTATCCACAAGTACAAGCATCTGTAGATACGGCATATCATTATGACATCATTCAAAGTGGTGTCTTGACGCAAACGATTGGACTGAGTATGCCGAATTTAGTTGGGCTGAAAAGTCTAAACCGGCTTGAACAGGTATTGCTAAAACAAGAAGCCGATCAAAAAGGCTGGCCAGAAGCGTTGGTGACTGATGTACAAGGCAGTGTGGTTGAAGGTGTGAGTAGTAATTGTTTCATTCGTATAAACAATACATGGATTACGCCACAACTTGGGTATAATGGCGTGCATGGTGTCATGCGGGCAGAAATTTTATCGCGTATGCAACAACAGCGTTTGCATTGTGAACAGCGTGATATTCATGCTTCGGAAATTGCGCAGATTCAAAGTCTGTTTTTCTGTAATGCCTTAACGCCCATGAAAATTGTCAGCCATTTGGGGCAGCAGGTTTTAGATATGCAGCCGTGCGTGGAACTATTTAAACAACTTCAATTAAGTCACTTCAACTGAATCAGATTCATTCTTATGTCTAAGCGCCCATCAAAGTCTCAAAAGAAAACTAATACAGTACCGTCTATGCGTGCCTTGAAAGGTGGCATCATTTTTATACTGGGGCTATTACTGGTGCTTGGCGTGATTTTATGGTCAAGTCTGTTTAGAGATTATCCTGTTGAAGGTCAAAAACAATTATTGGCGATTAATGAAGGCGACACGTATTCACGCTTTATTGATCGTTTGGCTGAAGATGATCATGTGAACTTTCCAATTGTTTTAAAGTTGTACCAACGGGTGATGATCCATGACAGCATGAAGAAAGGTGTATATGAAGTGCGTCAGGGCATGAGCGTACGTCAGGTTATGGAAATGATCGCCAATGCTGAAAATGCGCAAATGAACCGCATTTTGGTGATTGAAGGCACGACTTTTAAACAATTGATTGATGCGTTAAAGAAAGATGAGCTAGTCACCAAAGAAGTGTCTCATTTGCCGTATGATCAAATGCTAAAAGCTTTAAATATTCCTTTTGCACATCCCGAAGGTTTATTTGCACCGAATACCTATTTCTTTGCCAAAGGTGAAACTGATCGTAAAATTTTAACCGATCTGTATCAGCGTCAAATGAAATCATTGGATGATGCTTGGAATAATCGAGCAGCAGATTTACCTTATAAAAATAAATATGAAGCCTTGATTATGGCCTCAATTATTGAAAAAGAAACCAATGTCGATGCTGAATTACGGCAAGTGTCTGGGGTGTTTGTACGTCGTTTAAAACTGGGTATGCGTTTACAGACTGACCCAACCGTCATTTATGGTATGGGAGATCGTTATCAGGGTAATATCACCCGTCAGGATTTACGCACTCCAACGCCATACAACACCTATACCATGAGTGGCTTAACGCCAACACCAATTGCCTTGCCAAGTCAAAAAGCCATTGAAGCGGCGATGCATCCAGACCAATCTGACAACATTTATTTTGTGGCGACAGGCAATGGTGGGCATAAATTCAGTACCAATTTGCAAGATCATAACCGCGCTGTACAAGAATATTTAAGCGTAATACGTGCCAAAAAGTCAGGGGAATAAGTATGTTTATTAGTTTTGAAGGCACCGAAGGTGTAGGTAAAACCACACTGATTCAACGTATTCACGATTATCTTACGGCACAAGGCCAGTCTGTGGTACTCACCCGTGAACCAGGTGGCACAGCTATGGCTGAGCAAATTCGTAATTTGTTACTTAGCGTTAAGCATGAAGAAAAAATGTGTTCCGACACAGAGCTGTTGTTGATGTATGCCGCACGTGCACAGCATTTAGATCAGGTGATTTTACCTGCACTTGCTGCAGGTAAAACTGTGTTATGCGACCGTTTTAGTGATGCAAGTTTTGCCTACCAATGTGCTGGCCGTGGTTTAAGCGTAGCGAAGTTGAACATGCTGAATAGCCATTTTGTGGCACGTATGCCTGACTTAACTTTTTGGCTCGATGCACCGATTGAACTGGGTATGACCCGTGCACGGGCGCGTGGAGAACTTGATCGTTTTGAACAAGAGAAAGCAGCTTTCTTTGAGAAAGTAAGAAGTGGCTATCAAACTTTGTGGGAGCGACATCCTGAGCGGCTGAAACGCATAGATGCAACACAAAGCCCCGATCAAGTATTTGCACAGGCGATGCACTATTTGCAAGCTAAGGCATAACAAACAAAGGTATAACAAGCCAATGGGTCATGGTTATGCATTTGATTGAATGGAAAAATCTTCTATAGTGGAAATGCTTTAGAAGATTTTTTTATTTAAATAATAGCGAATAGTAAATATGACCAAAGACGAAATTATTGAATTTTTAAAAGTTGAGTTTCCGCAAAGTTTGGAAAAATGTGAAATTGTGTCCATCACGCCACGTGGGGCATTGGTGAATTATCACATCGATGAACGTGATTTACGCCCAGGTGGTACGGTATCAGGGCCGACTATGATGACTGTTGCAGACTATGCACTTTATATCGCCATTTTAGGGGAGTTGGGTTTGGTGGCTTTGGCGGTGACCAGTAATTTAAACATCAACTTTTTACGCAAGCCCGCAGCAGGGCGTAATTTACGTGGTGAATGTCGCTTAATGAAAGTAGGGAAAAACCTCGTGGTCGGTGAGGTTTGGGTATATTCCGAAGGTGTAGATGATGCCGTGGCGCATGTAACAGGGACGTATTCGATTCCACAGATTGGCTGAGAATAAAGTCAGCTTTATCTTAATTTTAGTTACTTATATTTACCATGTGGTTACATATGTACACATACCACATGAAAATCAGAGTTTAATTGGTTAAAAAACAATCACAAATATTTCATTTTATGTTTTTCATATAGATCAAATCTGCTTTTGTCTAAGCTAACAACCCGTAAGTGATAAAACAAGGGAGCTAAATGCTTAAATTCAAGAACAATATTGTTCATGGAGCAATCTTTGATATGGATGGAACAATGTTTGATACTGAACGATTACGGTTTCAAACATTGAAGCAGGCATCTCAGGAGCTCATTGGCGTTGAATTTTCAGACGTATACCTCATGCAATGTTTGGGTTTGAGTGCAAAGAGCGCTGAACAACTGGCGCAAGCAGAATATAGTGCAGACATTCCTTACCGTGAGATCCGTCAGCGTGCTGATGAACTAGAATTAGAAAGTGTGCGCAATTTTGGTGTGCCCATTAAAAAAGGTTTGTTGCAGGTATTAGAGCGGTTACGAAAGTCTGGCTTGAGAATGGCAGTTGCTACGTCTAGTCGTCGTGCCATTGCCGAAGAATATTTGATTAATGCCAATGTCTATAAGTTTTTTGATGTATTAGTTTGTGGCGATGAGGTGCAACAGGGCAAGCCACATCCTGAAATTTTTATAACAGCCGCACAAAAAATTAATCTAGAACCCAGCGAATGTTTCATGCTGGAAGATTCTGAAAATGGAATCAAATCTGCACATGCAGCGGGTGGCATAACCATACTATTTCGGGATATCAAAAAACCTAATGCTAATATGTTGTCACTCACGCAGCATTATTACGCAAGTATGCAAGCTTATTTAGATGACTTAAATCAAGTTATTCCTGTATTGGAAATGCCGAGTTTACAAGAGGCCTTCCCGCAAACTTTAAATCAATTGAGTGTGGGGATTCATGGTTTTGGTGCAATAGGTGGGGGCTATTTGGCCCAAATTTTATCGCACTGGGATGGCTATACCCGTCCTAAACGTATTTATGCTTCTACACGGAATACCTTATATCGTTCTGCAGTAAACGCCTTTGGAACGTATTCAATTCGTTATGGACAATGTTCTTATGATGAACGAATTGAAAATATGCACATCATTGATGCGGAGAACTTGCAGCAGATGCAGCAAATGTATGTGGAGTCGAGCCTAATTGCATTATGTTTGCCTGAACATGCTTTACAGCAAGAGGCTAAAGTAATTGCGCAGGGCTTATATGCCCGTTTTATAGCGCAAGTTGAACTCCATCAGCCTTTAACTATTTTGGTAATTTTAAATAAAGTTGGGGCAAAACAGCTCTTGATGACGCATATTCATCAGGCGTTAGAGACGTTGTTGGATCCCGATACGGCAGCCAAAATTATGGCGCAGCATTATTTTTGCGATACTGTCGTAAATAGAATGGTCTCTAAATTAAGCGATCAAAACTTATATCGCCAATTACGCATCAAGTATAATATTTTTAAGCAATTTCAGTTGGATGACGAAGCAGAGCCAATTGAAATTGAAGATAATACTCGATTGCAGCCTGAGCAAGAGCGTCAAGCCACCTTATATGTAGAAGATTTAAGACGCAATTTTCAGCCCAGTCACATTTTGCAAAGTATGGATTTAATTTTATTTCATGCTGAAAGTGACATGCCTATTTATGTGGAAAATGCCAGTCCATTATTGCAACACATGCGTCAAATGATTTTGGTAGATGATATTGCCGAAATCCAACTCATTAAAAATCGTTTATGGAATGGTGTACATGCCATGATGGCTTGGTTATCCAGTTTAATAGGGCATAACAGTATTGGTGTCGCAATGGCAGACCCATTGGTTGCAGATTTTACCCGCGCTGTTTCGGCACAAGTAGCGTTGGGATTAGCTGCACAGTTGCCGCATCGTCAGCAAAACTTAAAGCATCTGGCACAGAGCTTTCTGGACTCATGTGAACATGCCTATAAAGACCCGTGTCAGCGTGTGGCACGTGACCCTTTGCGTAAACTCTCAGCCAATGAACGGGTGATGGGTGCTTTGATTTATCATCTGCAGAATGATTTAGCTGCAAATTATGTGCAGAAAGGAGTGGTGTTGGGCTATCTGTATGCAATTAAAATGCAGCAGTTGGGGGCTCAAGCAGCATTACAGCATTTGTCAAAACAATTGCAAAATGCGCCTATAGACGAACAGACACGGCAGCAATTGCAGTACATAATTAGCCACCAATTACAGCAACTATTGGCTGGTCAAGTTCGCTTAGAAGCATTTATTCAAGATGGTACTCAAGTTGCAGCCGTAATCTAAAACTCAACTTGATGAATTCTTGGGGGGGGTAGTAAGTTAACGTCATCATATTCAAAATGATAAAATACCGAATCGTGTTATGGAACACGATTCGGTGCTTTCTTGCATTAGAATTCAAATGCACTTTATTCACAGATACTTTTATGCAAATGCTGTTGTGTAACAAGCAATCAGATCACTCATTCACCAATGGGGTTTCCACTTGGAAATTTGGTGGAATAAGCACAGTCTTACGCAATTCAGGTGCGAGTTCAGGATAATCTAGCGTGAAGTGTAAACCACGCGATTCTTTGCGTTGCATGGCACAGCGCACAATCATTTCAGAAACCAGAACCAAATTACGCAGCTCAATCAAGTTTTTACTGACTTGATAGTCCTGATAATACTCGGTGATTTCACGTTTTAGCATTTCAATACGGTGCAAGGCACGCTCTAAACGCTTGGTGGTGCGTACTATGCCGACATAGTTCCACATGGTTGCGCGTAGCTCATCCCAGTTTTGTAAAATCACCACATCTTCATCAGGGTTAGTGACTTGAGAGTCATCCCAAGCAGGGACTTCAGGCGAGCTATAATCTGCGGTGTAATGGGCTTCAATATGTTTGGCGGCCGCCATTCCATAGACAAAACATTCTAAAAGAGAGTTACTTGCCATACGGTTAGCGCCATGCAAACCTGTATAAGAAGTTTCACCAATCGCATATAAACCTGCAATATCGGTTTGGCTATGTTCATTGACCATCACCCCGCCACAAGTGTAGTGGGCAGCAGGTACAACAGGAATCATATCAGTGGTTATATCAATACCTAATTCCAGTAAACGTGCATACATCGTTGGGAAGTGTTCCTTTACAAATTCTGCAGGTTTATGAGTGATGTCTAACCACACATGACGTATACCTAAGCGTTTGATTTCATAGTCAATTGCACGTGCGACAATGTCACGTGGTGCCAATTCTGCACGCTCATCAAAACGCAGCATAAAGCGTTCGCCATCAGGTAAACGTAAATATGCACCTTCACCACGCATGGCTTCAGTAATTAAAAAAGAACGCGCCTGAGGATGATACAAACAGGTTGGATGGAACTGGTTAAATTCCATATTGGCTACACGGCAACCTGCACGGTATGCCATGGCCATACCATCGCCCGTCGCAATGTCTGGGTTTGATGTGTAAAGGTAGGCTTTCATTGCGCCGCCGCAGGCAAGTGCAGTAAATGGAGCAAGGAAGGTATGTACTTTTTGAGTACTTTCATCTAGTGCATATAAGCCCAATGAGCGATTAGCTTCGTTTAAACCAAGCTTTTGTGAGGTAATCAGGTCAATGGCAATATAGTTTTCAAATATCGTGATGTTTTGCTGTTCTTGAGCACGTTGCACCAAAGTCATGGAAATTGCACGACCTGTTGCATCGGCAGCGTGAATAATACGGCGCTGAGAATGGCCACCTTCACGGGTTAAATGCAATTGCTCTTGTTCGTCTAAGGTAAACTGCACACCATGTTTGAGCAGAAAATCTACCGAAGGTTTACCGCCTTCCACCGTTTGTTTTACGGCGTCAATTTCACATAAATGTGCACCTGCAATCATGGTGTCATCTATATGTTGTTCAATTGAGTCGGTTTCATCAAGGACTGCAGCAACACCACCTTGCGCATAGAAGGTGCTGGCTTCAGTGAGGGTAGATTTTGCCAAAACGGCGATTTTGAAATGCTGGGGTAATGAGAGCGCTAAACTCAAACCTGCACCACCACTTCCCACAATAATCACATCAAATTGATGTGTTGTGTTTAAATTAGACATGTCCATCAGCTAATTTGAAAAAAGTTGGATAATGACACCCCTTTTTGCAGAAAAACGCAAGTGCGAAGTGGGCATGAATAATGAAAAAAAAGAATAAACGGGAAACTTTTATGGAATATTCCAACTTTTATGACAATTTTGTCCAATCTATTTCAGATGTTGAGCTTTAAGTCAGATTCAGCATGGTTAAATATTCAATCTCATCAAACTGATTTAATTGCAATAAACTAAAAGCTGAAACTGAAAAGATTCAACATTTTATTACGCAAAACCGAGTAATTTTGTGATAAATAAGATGGGTTCAAAGTCATAATTATTATTGAGTGAATGCTATTTATGAAAAATCGCAATTTAAAAAAAGGTTTATATGCGGCTGTTTTTACTATGGCAACTGTGCAGACTCAAGCAGCACCACCAGTAGACTTTTCTAATTTGGTTGAGCAGGTGAGTCCTGCTGTTGTGAGTGTCAATGTGGTCAAAAAAATGAGTCAGGAAGAACTCTTACAACAACAAGTTCCAGAAATTTTACGCCGTTTTTTTGGCAATCAAGTCATTATTCCACAACAACAATTGCCACAAGAAAAAACAGGTTATGGCAGTGCATTTTTTATTAGTAAAGATGGATACCTTTTAACGAACCACCACGTGGTGGAAGATGCTTCAAAAGTTACAATTGTACTGAATGACCGCCGTGAATTAGATGCAACTGTGGTGGGCAGTGATGAACGTACCGATGTCGCTTTATTAAAAGTGCAAGGTGTGAGTTTCCCAGAGTTGCGTACAGGCAATGTCGATCAATTGCGTGTGGGTGAGCCTGTACTTGCAATTGGGTCTCCATTTGGATTTGACTATTCTGCATCGGCAGGGATTGTTAGTGCAAAAATGCGGAATATGATGGGTGAAACCTCAGTACCCTTTATTCAGACCGATGTAGCTTTAAACCCAGGTAACTCAGGTGGGCCACTGTTCAACCAGCGTGGTGAGGTTGTGGGCGTGAACTCCCGTATTTTTAGTGGTACGGGTGGTTATATGGGGTTGTCATTCTCTATTCCTATTGATGTAGCAATGGACGTGGCCGATCAGTTAAAACGAAATGGTAAAGTGACCCGCTCTTATTTAGGGGTGAGTTTGCAAGATATTGATCGCAATCTGGCAGAATCTTATAAACTCAGTAAACCTGAAGGGTCATTAATTACTCAAGTTGCACCAAATTCACCTGCTGCACGTGCAGGTTTGCGTGCAGGGGATGTGATTCTTAAATACAACGGCACAGCTATTTCCAGAACCTCTGAATTGTTGAACTATTTAAACCGCTCAGTGCCCAATCAAAGTATTCAGCTTGAAGTATTACGTGATGATAAACGCCGTAATATTACTGCTACTGTGAGCACAGCTCCTGATGACACTCCTGCCAAAAATAACCCTGATACAGCAGCTAAAGGCCCTGTTTTAGGGGTGTCAATTCGCGATTTAAGTGTTGCAGAACAACGCCAATTAGATATTAAAGGCGGTGTGTTGATTCAGGAAGTGCGTCGTGGTGGCTCGGCTGCTCAGGCGCGTATTATGCCAGGCGATGTCATTGTGCAATTGAATAACACCACTATCCAAAATGCCAACCAATTTGTTGAAACAGTATCTACCTTGAAACAAGGTGCTATTGCACGTGTGGTGATTATTCGTCAAGGACAACGTGCGATTATTGGCATGCGTATTCAATAAGCTGATGCAGCATGAGATCAAATAGTGAATTAAACTAAAATTTAGAATTTTACTAAACTTTAGATAGTCACATATTTTAAGAAAGTCGCTCTGGAATTAGGGCGACTTTTTTATGTAACTCTGCATTTTTGTTAGACTAGACCGACATGACCGTTTAGTTAAAAGGATGACATGAGTAGCATATTTGATTTAAAAATCACCGTACAGCCAGAACATATAGATATTTTGGGTCATGTGAATAACGTGGTTTATGTGCAATGGATGCAAGATGTGGCATCGGCGCATATAGAGCAGCTAGGTTTAGGTGTACAAGAATATTTGAAGCTGAAACATGCCATGGTCGCTGTAGAACACCATGTGCAATACCGTAAAGCAGCTCTCGAAGGAGAGGAGCTGATTTTACGAACGTGGCTCAGTGATTTGAATGCGCTGTATTCATTTCGTCAGTATGCATTTTATCGCCCGCAAGATAAAAGCCTGTTATTTATGGGTAGCACACAATGGGCATGTGTGGAAATTGCCACAGGCCGTCCAAAGCGTATGTCACCTACCTTTACGCAAGCTTATCAGCCACTGGCTGCAGATGTTAATCCTTTAGATTTTAGTGCTTATGATTAGTCGAGAGATAAGTTAAGTACCGAGTGTGCTCTAGTTGGGTATTACGATTCGTTATATCTTGAGGTTTTTAAGATTCATAAAGTATTTAAATCTACACATAAAACGTCTAAGTCTGCTGTATAAAAAGAAAAAACTAAAGGGCAGCAAAAGGAACTCATTATTATGGATACATTGAAAAATCCATCTGCTATAATCCTTCGCAATTTCTATTCGGCTTTTGCTCTGCATGAATTTTAAGGTGCAGGGCGTGTTATTTTTTAAGGTAACCCATGGCGCAAGCTAAAAAATCTGTTGATATTAAAAACATCCGTAACTTTTCGATCATTGCGCACATCGATCATGGTAAATCGACTCTGGCAGATCGTTTCATTCAAACCTGTGGCGGTCTACAAGATCGTGAGATGCAAGCGCAGGTGTTGGATTCTATGGAGCTTGAGCGTGAGCGTGGGATTACCATTAAAGCCACCTCGGTGACTTTGTACTACAACCATCCAAATGGTCAGGAATACCAATTAAACTTCATTGACACCCCAGGACACGTCGACTTTTCCTATGAAGTCTCACGTTCTTTGGCAGCTTGTGAAGGTGCGCTATTGGTGGTTGATGCGGCACAAGGGGTGGAAGCACAATCTGTTGCAAACTGCTATACCGCAATCGAGCAAGGCTTAGAAGTTTTACCTGTACTGAATAAAATTGATTTACCACAGGCAGAACCTGAGCGCGTGATTCATGAAATTGAAGAAATTATTGGTATCGAAGCGCAAGATGCACCCACCTGTTCGGCTAAAACTGGTTTAGGCATCGACAATGTATTAGAAACCTTGGTGAGTGTCATTCCTGCACCACAAGGTGATCGTGATGCGCCCTTGCAAGCCTTAATTATTGATTCATGGTTTGATAACTATCTAGGCGTTGTGTCGTTAGTACGTATCAAGCAAGGTCGTGTGCGTAAAGGCGATAAAATGTTGATGAAATCGACAGGTCAAACGCACATTATTACCTCAGTTGGTATTTTTAATCCAAAACATACCGAAACAGGTATTTTGGAAGCAGGCGAAGTTGGCTTTGTTATTGCGGGTATTAAAGATATTTTTGGTGCGCCCGTGGGCGATACCATTACACTCGCAACGACACCAGAAGTAGAAACCTTACCAGGCTTTAAAAAAGTTAAGCCGCAGGTTTATGCAGGTTTATTCCCAATTGATGCTAGTGACTTTGAACCGTTCCGTGAAGCATTGCACAAACTACAAATTAACGACTCAGCTTTGTTCTTTGAACCTGAAAGTTCAGATGCTTTAGGCTTTGGTTTCCGTTGTGGTTTCTTGGGCATGTTGCACATGGAAATCGTACAAGAGCGTTTAGAGCGTGAGTACGACTTAGACCTGATTTCATCGGCACCAACGGTTATTTATGAAGCCGTGATGAAAAATGGCGAAACAATTTATATCGACAGTCCTTCTAAAATGCCTGATGGTTCAACTGTAGAAGATTTGCGTGAACCGATTGCAGAATGTCATATTTTAGTGCCACAAGAATACTTGGGTAATGTCATGACCTTATGTATTGAGCGTCGTGGTGTGCAAAAGGATATGAAATTCTTGGGTAACCAAGTATCCATTACTTTTGAAATTCCAATGGCGGAAGTCGTGATGGACTTCTTTGACAAATTGAAGTCATGTTCACGTGGTTTTGCATCCTTAGATTATAACTTTGTTCGTTTTGAAAGTTCATCTTTAGTTAAAGTAGACGTACTAATTAACGGTGAAAAAGTTGATGCCTTGGCGATGATTTGCCACCGTCAAGATGCACGTCACCGTGGTATTGCCTTGGTTGAAAAAATGAAAGACTTGATTCCGCGTCAAATGTTTGATGTGGCTATTCAGGCTGCAATTGGTGCGCAAATTATTGCACGTTCAACTGTGAAAGCGATGCGTAAAAACGTACTTGCGAAGTGCTATGGCGGTGACGTTTCTCGTAAAAAGAAACTACTTGCCAAGCAAAAAGAAGGTAAGAAACGTATGAAGCAAGTGGGAAGTGTTGAAATCCCGCAAGAAGCTTTCTTGGCCGTACTCAAAGTCGAACGCTAAAATTATAAGGATAAAAACCCATGGATTTTGATTTTAATTTGATTCTCGTTCCTGCCACATTGTTTTTTATTGTGGTGTGGCTGCTCGATAAATTTGTATTTAAGCAAAGAGCAACCAAAGGACGAGGCAATGAAAACTTCATCATCACATGGGCGTATGATTTTTGGCCTGTTTTGGCAGTGGTCATGGTACTGCGTTCATTCCTGTATGAACCATTCAATATTCCGTCAGATTCTATGGTGCCAACTTTAGAAACGGGGGATTTTATTTTGGTGAACAAGTTTGAATACGGTGTGCGTTTGCCAATTATCAACAGCAAAATTATAGATGTGGGTTCGCCTGAACGTGGTGAGGTTGCGGTGTTCCGTTATCCACCACAACCAAGCATTAGCTATATTAAGCGTATTGTCGGTTTACCAGGTGATCATATTGTTTATGACCATGGTCAGTTAAGCATCAATGGTAAAAAAGTAACAAAAACTCCAATCCAATTTAGCCGTGAAAAAGACAGTTTAGATACACCTACATCAATTTACCATCAGGAAACTTTAGGCACGCATACATTTACCATGCGCGAACTTGAAGGTGTCAACGTGGCACGTCAGGCACCATTCCTGAACTATGTAGACAATGGTAAATATTCAGCAGAAAATGGTTTATATTGGGAAGTCAAAGTACCTGACGGTCATTACTTCGCGATGGGGGATAACCGCGATCAAAGTGCTGACAGTCGATTTTGGGGCTTTGTACCAGAGGAAAACCTAACAGGTCGTGCATTCTATATTTGGATGCATAAAGAACCTGGGTTTAATTTGCCGTCATTTAGTCGTAACGGCAAAATTGATTAATACAGCAGATTAGGAAAATAAAAAATGCGTCATCAACAAGGGGCATCTTATATTGCAATTTTAATTGCAATTATTGGTTTTGCATTTATGGCAAAAGTAGCAGTTGCAGTTTGGGGACCATATTTCGATGATCGAATGTTGGACAATCAAATTGAAGAACAATTGTTAAATGGGCCAAAAAATCTATCACCACAAAAATTTATTGGTGAAATGGACAAACGTTTAAGTATGAACAACATTCGCGATATTAAATTTGCAGATGTTGCTCAAGTCACGAATGTTGATGGTCTGCAAGTGAAAAAAGAATATGAAATAAGAAAACCTTTCTTATTGAATATTGATATTGTAATGAAATTCGAGAAAAGTTTTGATCAAAGCTCAGTCCAAGCTAAATGAGACCCGTCTAGCCAACCGAATCGGTTATCAGTTTAAGCAACCTGAATTGCTTAAAATGGCTTTGACTCACCGTTCGGTGAGTCATAAACACAATTATGAACGTTTGGAATTTCTAGGCGATTCATTATTGGGCATGATTATCGCCAATTATTTATATGAGGCCTATCCTCACGAAAATGAAGGTCGTTTAACGCGTATGCGGGCAACCTTGGTTCGTCAGGAAGCCTTAGGCAAAATCGCCAATGATTTAAAGCTCAGCCAAAATTTAATTCTCAGTACAGGGGAATTGAAATCTGGCGGTCATCATCGTGAGTCTATACTGGCAGATACCGTAGAAGCGATTATTGGCGCCATATATGTCGATAGCGGTGATTTAAATTTACTGCAAACGATTGTGCTAAAATGGTACAGCCCTTATTTAGATCATATTGAGCCAACCGATCAACTCAAAGACCCTAAATCACGTTTACAAGAATATTTACAAGCACGTAAAAAACCTCTCCCAGTTTACGAGGTTGTAGATATTCAGGGTGATGCCCCGAATCAGCATTTCATTGTGGAATGCCGAGTCGATAGCTTGCCTGTAATGAAGGGTGAAGGTTCAAGCCGTCGCTTTGCCGAGCAGGCAGTTGCGGCAGATATTTTAAAATTTTTGGAGCAAAAGTCTGAATGACCATCCATTCCGATCACGTAGATGCTGATCACGAGTCGAATAACGACGCCAATGACCTAATTAACCAATTCTTTAGTGGTCAGGGAACTGAAATTCCATCTGATTTCCGCAGTGGTTTTGTTGCGATTGTTGGTCGCCCGAATGTGGGTAAATCAACCCTCATGAACCATTTGTTAGGTCAAAAACTATCCATTACTTCACGTAAGCCACAAACCACACGTCACAAAATTGTGGGAATTGATTCACGTGAAAAATCTCAGGCTGTGTTTGTAGACACACCAGGGATGCATAAAAAAGAAGTCCGTGCCATCAACAAAATGATGAACCGTGCTGCATCGTCTGCTTTGCGCGATGTGAATTTGGTTTTGTTTGTGGTGGATGCACAAAAATGGACGCAAAATGATGAGTTAGTCCTAGAAAAGCTGAAAAATGCAGAAATGCCAGTGATTCTGGTGATTAACAAACTCGACACTTTTGAGAATAAAAATCAGGCTTTGCCGATTATTCAAGAACGTGCCAAGTTAATGAACTTTGCGGAAATTGTACCTGTATCGGCATTGCGCGGCGCGAACCTAGATCATTTGCGTGACACGATTGAACGCTATTTGCCATTCCAGCCACCGTTGTATTCGCTAGATCAAATCACAGACCGTTCAGAACGTTTCTTGGCATCTGAAATTATCCGTGAAAAGATCATGCGCCAATTGGGCGAAGAACTGCCTTACGATTTAACCGTGCAAATCGAATCATTTAAAACTGAAGATGCGGTTTTAAATGAAAAAACGGGTCGTATGAAAGCACCATGTACCTATATTGATGCCACTATTTTTGTAGATCGCTCTGGTCAAAAAGCCATTGTGATTGGTGAAAAAGGCGCGAAGCTGAAAAAAATTGGTATGGATGCACGGGTCGACATGGAAAAAATGTTCGAGCAAAAAATCATGCTGACGCTTTGGGTGAAAGTCAAAGGTGGTTGGTCTGATGATGAACGTGCATTAAAAAGCTTAGGATATAGCGATATCTAAGTTTGACGAAAAGGGAACTGTGATGATGAAAGTGTTGGCCATTGTGGCATGTATGTTTGTCTTGCAAGGTTGTATTCACAAAGTTGTGACAGTTCCCGTAAAAGTTGCCTACAAAACTACAAAGGGTGTGGTGAAAGGCACTGCTGCTGTAGTTGGTGCTGTCATTCCAGATGGTGATGACGAAGAAAAATCCAAACAAGAATCCTCTAAAGAACAGGATTAATTGACGCTATCATGCGTAATGAAATCTTGCATGGTTATTTAATCCATCATCGAAAATACCGCGAACGTAGCCATATTGTGCACTTGTTTACCCGCGAACATGGGCGGGTTGATGGTATTTTAAGACAAATGCCACCGCCACAATATCAACCGATTCGCATACAAGCTTCGGGAAAATCAGACCTTAAAAATTTCACTAAGCTGGAAATTGTCAATCAACCCGTTTTTTTCTTTGGTGATGCATTTTTTTCAGGCTTTTATTTAAATGAAATTGTGTTGCGCTTGTGTTCTGCCGAAGTGGAAATGCCTGAAACTTTTGTGCAATATCACCAGACTTTGGCGCATTTACAACATTTATCTAGTCAAGAAAATCCTAATCTATTTTTAAGACAAATTTTACGTCAGTTTGAACATGCATTATTGGAAGAATTAGGCTATGCGATTGATTTTTCAGTCGATGCGAACCAAGAGCCGATTCAGCCCAATCTACATTATCATTTTCAACTGAATGATGGTTTTATCCCTACTACACAAGCTTCACGAGCCAATTTGCTTGGCGCACAGATCCTCAGTATGTGCGACTATGAAAAAGGTAGGGATTTTAACCCAGAGCAGTTACAATTACTGTCTCGGCTGTATCGACAAATGATTAGTTCACTGTTGGGTGATCGACCTTTAAAAAGTCGCCAATTGTGGATTCAGAATTCTCAAACCCAAGCGTAATGTAGGAACCTATTATGGCTTTACTCGGTGTCAATATTGACCATGTGGCAACTTTAAGACAAGCGCGTGGCACGAACTATCCAGACCCTGTGAAGGCCGCATTAGTTTGTGAACAGGCGGGTGCAGAGGGGATTACTTTGCATTTGCGTGAAGATCGTCGTCATATTCAGGATGATGATGTGCGTCGTATGCGTCCGTTGTTGAAAACCCGCATGAATTTGGAAATGGCAGTCACCGAAGAAATGATCGAGTTTGCCAAGGAAATTCGTCCACAGCATGTATGTTTGGTACCTGAGCGCCGTGAAGAAGTAACCACTGAAGGTGGTTTGGATGTAGTAGGCAATTTTGCAGCAGTTAAGGCCGCTACTCAGGAATTAACAGCAATTGGCTGTGATGTGTCACTGTTTATTGATGCAGATCTTGCACAAATTGATGCGGCCGTTGCATGTGGTGCACCGACCATTGAAATTCATACAGGCGCGTATGCCAATGCAGAAAATGAAGCTGCACAGCAAGCTGAATTGACCCGTATTGTTCAGGGCGTAGAATATGCAGCTAGCCGTGGCTTAGTGATTAATGCAGGGCATGGCTTGAACTTGGATAATGTAGGTGCAATTGCCGCAATTCCACACATCCATGAGTTAAATATTGGTCATGCTTTAATTGGTGATGCTGTATTTGTCGGATTGGAGCAGGCTGTTAAACGCATGAAAGCCGCGATTGATGCAGCGCGTTAATCTGTATATTTGAAATTGAAAGATAAAATTTGAAACGTTATGTCCAGCATAAATTATGATGAATTGATGCAGCCTGTAATAGCATTTTTAGGCTGTGAAACACCTAAAGAATGGTTGAATGAAGCATTAAATAATTTAGATATTTTGATGCAAGATCACGCCAACTGTGAGAAAAAAGCTGCAGGCACAGCCATGAACTTGATGTTTCGTTACAGCTTTTTTACCGATTTGCAGGTCAAACTGGCACAGTTGGTACGCGAAGAAATGTTGCATTATGAGCAGGTGCTAGAGTTTATGGCAAAGCGTGGGCAAACGTGGCAAGGTTTAAGTGCAGGGCGTTATGCAGGTGGTTTACGTAAAGAAATCCGTACCTATGAACCCGAAGCATTGATTGATGTGTTGGTGATTGGTGCCTTTGTGGAAGCACGTTCATGCGAGCGTTTTTATGCGCTTGCGCCACTCGTGGATGAAGAATTAGGAAAATATTACCGTTATTTGCTTAAATCAGAATCACGGCATTATGAAGATTATTTGGCACTGGCTTTGGATGTAGCAAAAACAGCAAAACTGAAAAACCCTGAAGAAGATATTCAGGGGCGAATTCAGCATATACGTGAAGTGGAAAAGAATCTTATTTTAAGTCCAGATGATCTGTTCCGTTTTCATAGTGGTGTGCCTGTGCAAGCCGCTTAAAACTTGTAGATGATCTAAGATAGAAAACGGAACTTCGGTTCCGTTTTTTTATCAATCAAGTTATTGCTTAGGTATTTTGATTGTGGATTGTTGCCTAAGTCACTTAGAAATGATCAAGGCTAAGATTAGGAATTACATTAAGCTGAATTGCCCAAAACAGTTACATTCATCTTTTTGAACGATTAAGGCATGAATCGCTGCTTGGTTATTTACAGACCACATCATCCATAAATTTTAGGCAATAAAAAACCCAAGTCGTTATGCTTGGGTTTTTTAGAATTTGGCTCTCCCACCTGGGCTCGAACCAGGGACCTGCGGATTAACAGTCCGTCGCTCTACCGACTGAGCTATGGGAGAATCTGAATGCGATTATAAGCAGATTTAAGCAAGGGTCAAGCATAAATTGTCATGTTTCGTTCATTTTGACTTTATATGCTTTTTATTTGAACAAAAAAATTTTTTTATAAAAAAATCATCCATAAAACTTGCGTTACACAAAATCGATTGTTAGTCTGATTAACAGAACAAGGCGTTTAAGTAGATCTTAAACAGTGTGGATTTAACCCAACTTGCCAGCACTAAAATGGCTAAATCGGAGTAAGCGAATGAATACGCTCAGCATTTCTGATATTTTTTCTCAATTTTCTTATTATCAAGAACATTATCTTTCTATCCTGTCTACGCCTGAACAATACTATACTGCTGTAAAAGGTGCATATATTCACGTCTGGCCTTTTGCACCTCAAGATTTGTATCTGGGCGATTTATTGCAATTGTGGTTTAGTGAAAAATGGCTCATTCAATCAACCTGTCAATTGCTTTCAGACCATCCAGACAACGGCACCAAAAAACCATTGCAGCGTGATCATGATTTATATTTGTACCAACTAGTAGGCAGCGCACTTTCGGGGAGCAACCGTTCACGTGTATGGTCTGTGTCTGAACAAAAACAATTGCGTGTAGAATTAGACTCTGCTTTTCGCTATTTATGTGAATATAAAGCGACATCACAACCTGCAGTGTCTAAGTCAGAGTTGATAGCAGCATTGAAAAACAGTGTTTGATCTAAGGTGATTGATTATGGTTAGCCAAATAGGTATGTATTGAGTCGAGCTAAATAACTCTCACTGAAATAGTGTTATCAACTGGGTATAGATTTACGGACAGCTTGAAAAGGATATTCAGCCGTGTGGATAAAAATAAGCATTGCCATGCTCGCATTTGCTGTAAATTCCTTGCTATGTCGTTTGGCATTGGCTGAACAGCAAATAGATCCTATGAGTTTTAGTTTGCTCAGGGTTGGCAGTGGGGTAGTGTGTTTAGGACTGTTCTATGTTGTTTTGCAGGTTCAACAACCAATTCAATTCCAATGGAAATCTGCACTAAGCCTTGCTGTATATCTGCTCGGTTTTTCGTTGGCGTATTTGCATATCGGCAGGTATAGGGGCATTAATTCTATTTGGCGCAGTGCAAATCACGATGATCAGTTATGCCATTTTGCATGGTGAGCGTATGACTTTAGCGCGCTGGGTTGGACTAGGCTGTGCTGTGTTAGGGATGGGCTTGCTGCTATTGCCTGAAGCCAGTGCGCCAAAATTCAAATATGCGTTGATGATGTTGCTGGCAGGTATTGCATGGGGTTTTTATAGTATCGCTGCAAAGACGATGCAGCATGCTTTAACCAATACGCTGTCTAATTTCATTCTAGCGACACCACTTGTTGCTGTATTTTTTCTTTGGCATTTACCTGAAAGTTTTATCACTTGGCAGGGTGTGGTTTTGGCGGTGTTGTCGGGTGCATTGGCTTCGGCTGGAGCGTATGTGTTGTGGTACAGCATTGTGAAAAAAATTGACCATATTACCGCAAGTACTGTGCAACTTTCTGTGCCGTGTTTGGCGATTTTAGGTGGTGTGATTTTTCTGGGTGAACAATTAACCCTGTTGATGGTTATAGCAACCCTGATTGTGTTATGTGGTATTTTGATGGTGATTTTAACTAAGCCGCGGGTTTAACCAGTATTCATCTAATTTGCTCGGAATTTCATCCAAGTAAAATAAAAAACCCACGATTCAATCGTGGGTTTTATTCATCTAAACAAGTTTAGATTATTTTGCAGCTTTTTCAGCTTCGATTGAAGCAATCGCTTCATCGACACCTTCAATTGATTCTGCAGCTTTTTTGATACGAGCCAACGCATCTACAAGTACTTCGTCTGCAGTTGCATAAGAAATACGCATGAAACCACCTAAACCGAATGCATCACCAGGAACAACGGCAACACCAGTTTCTTCCAATAACCAGGCAGAGAATTCTGTGCAAGATTTTAAGCCTTTGGCACGAATCAATGGTTTGATGTTTGCATACGCATAGAACGCACCATCTGCAGGTAAGCATGAAATACCTTTGATGTCATTCAAACCGTTTACAACTAAGTCATGACGGCGTTTGAATGCTTCAACCATTGGCTCAAGTACGTCTTGTGGGCCGTTCAATGCAGCTTCTGCAGCAACTTGTGAAATAGAAGTTGGATTAGAAGTCGATTGAGATTGAATTTTCTTCATCGCACCAATTAGTTTGGCAGGGCCCGCTGCATAGCCAATACGCCAGCCAGTCATTG
Source organism: Acinetobacter sp. KAM396 (assembly GCF_021602765.1). NCBI lineage: Bacteria > Pseudomonadati > Pseudomonadota > Gammaproteobacteria > Moraxellales > Moraxellaceae > Acinetobacter > Acinetobacter sp. KAM396. Next base: position 130,860 of record NZ_BPPH01000001.1, on the reverse strand, counting down.
CATAAGCTTTAGACACACCGTTTAACACGATTGTGCGGTCATAAAGGTCTGGTGCAACAGTCGCGATGTTGTAGAACTCATCATCCCAACGGATTGGTTCATACATATCGTCAGAAGCAATAAATACTTCAGGATATTTACGTAGTACTGCAGCTAAAGCTTCTAATTCTGCTTTGGTGTAAATCATACCAGTAGGGTTAGATGGGCTGTTGAGTACCACTAAACGTGTTTTGTCAGTGATCGCAGCTTCTAATTGTTCAGGTGTGATTTTGAAGCGTTGTTCTTCGCCACATTCCACAATAACTGGCACGCCTTCAGCAATAATCACCATATCTGGATAGCTTACCCAGAACGGTGCAGGGATAATCACTTCATCACCCTTGTTCAACAAAGCCAACGCCAAGTTAAAGAATGATTGCTTACCACCGCAAGATACCAAAATTTGGTTTGCTTGGTAGTCAAGATTATTGTCACGTTTTAATTTTGCGATAATGGCTTTTTTAAGACCAGGCGTACCGTCAACAGCAGTATATTTTGTAAAACCGTTATTAATTGCTGCAATAGCTGCATCTTTGATGTGTTGTGGTGTATCGAAATCCGGTTCACCTGCACCCAAACCAATAACGTTATGACCCGCAGCTTTAAGTTCAGCGGCTTTATTGGTGACGGCAAGTGTTGGGGACGGTTTGATGGCATTGACACGATCAGAGAGACGTACGTCCACGGCATATTCCTTCTTATAGGGATAAAAAAATAAAAAGCATATTATCTTAGCCTAAATTCGATGCCTGCGTCGTTTAAAATTGCATCAAAATAATAAAAAAACACCGAATTAGACCAATTTCCTATGAAATCATGATTAAAACTGCTGTGAGGTGGAAGTTTCTCGCATCGGGCAGCAAAAAACTTTAAAATAGTCCAAATTTTAAAAGAGTGATGGTCATGAGTAAGCAGCAGCCTACTTCAAAAAAACCATTGGTGAATCTCCCATTCCCAATGCCAAATGCAGAACAAAGTGCTGACAATGTTGCACATAATCAGGTTCGTCCAAAACCTGAACAGTATGCAGATCGTACTTGGATGCCACCACGTGGCACCCGTCGTTCGATGGGTAAGCGCTAAAAAAATGCCACAATTAGTGGCATTTTTTATGGATGGAGATTAGTGTCTGTGACACTGCGCCTTATGAAATGCCAACCGTCCAAAAAAATTGTTGAGATTAACGTACATGCTTACGGGCTTTGTTGGCAGGCTTCGGTGGTGCAATTACACGCACACCATGCCAAACATCGCTAAAGTCTTGCTCATTGATATTATACAGTTCCAATAAAGCTAAAATGACGGCACCAAACAGCATAGGTCCTTCAGAATTGCTCTGGAATTCAAAGACCTTACCATTTAAGTTGTGCAAAATATCCTGAATTTCATAGACCCGATCACGACCATTGCTGTCGGTTGGGTACATTTGTGTATTCAGTATAATTTTGGCTAAAGCTTTTTCATTTTCACTCAAAGCCAAGACTTCAATTAATTCATCGGTGGCAGGGGTGAAGATCACAGAATCACGGTAAATGGTGTGTAGTAGTTTTTGCGTCAGTTTAGGCAGTGCTTTTTCAACAAAAGGACGAAACGACGCAGGAAAAATCACATTATGGGCGATACCTTTAAACATTGGGGCAATTTCTTCAACGGTATATCCTGCAATACCACAACCAATTGAAGTTAAAAAATACTTCATTTTAGGATGGTTTTTGGCATAGATTTTAAAGTCATCCACATAGTGCTGAATTTGCGAAAGCGGCATTTGTTGTAAATGTTCATTCATGGTAGGAATGGCAAAACTTTGTCCTGCCCAACCGCGCCCGACGCCTTCAACGGCACCAAAAAATTCTTTGGCTGTTCGTGCTGCACCACCTGCATGTTGTCCTGCCATATTACTGCCAAATACGAAAACAGTATCTTCAGGGAGGCTTTTGATAATTGATTCGTCGTGATATTGGTAAGTCATGAGTGTGTGCTTTTATGGTTGTCATCCTGAAATTTCATGTTGCCTTTGAAAAGCCAGTGGGTCAAGACTTAAAGCAGTTTCCCTACGCTCAATTTAGTCGTAGAACATCTTTGTTCTAATAGCGTGCACGACAGAATTAAAATTGTGCGATGGCTTTGCAGAAACGTAACATCGCCACTACATATTCAAATGCTCTGAGATTCGGCAAATCTGCTAAAATATCAGGTCGCATTAAACAAAAGAGCTGCATTTGTGAGTGATAAGAAACCATTCGATTTAGTCACCAACTATCAACCTGCGGGTGACCAACCACAAGCCATTGAAAAATTGGTTCAAGGGATAGAACAGGGCTATCACGATCAATTATTGCTTGGGGTTACAGGTTCAGGCAAGACTTATACCATGGCCAATGTAATTGCCAGAACACAGCGACCGACCATTGTTATGGCACATAACAAAACGCTGGCAGCGCAGTTATATGGGGAGTTTAAAGCGTTCTTTCCGAACAACGCAGTTGAATATTTTGTCAGTTATTATGACTATTACCAGCCTGAAGCCTATGTACCCTCTTCAGATACCTTTATTGAAAAAGATGCGGCCATTAATGATCATATTGATCAAATGCGACTCTCTGCGACACGTGCATTACTAGAACGTCGTGATGCGATTATTGTCGCATCGGTATCTGCAATTTACGGTTTGGGCGACCCTAATGCTTATATGAGCATGTTACTGCATGTGGTGCAGGGTGATCGGGTCAATCGTGATGATTTAATCCGTCGTTTGGTCGAAATGCAATATAGCCGCAATGAGTTGGAGTTTTTGCGCGGTACTTACCGTATTCGGGGTGAAATTTTAGATGTTTTCCCAGCCGAATCTGATCAGCATGCTATTCGCATAGAATTGTTTGATGATGAAGTTGATTCGATTCGTTGGTTTGATCCGCTCACAGGTAAACTGATACGTAAAGTGCCGCGCGTGACCATTTATCCTAAAAGTCATTATGTTACGCCTAAAGATCATTTGGAACGCGCGATTGGCACCATTAAAGAAGAGTTGAAAGAGCGTTTGGTGTTTTTCCGTGAACATGACAAATTACTCGAAGCGCAGCGCATAGAACAACGTACGCGCTATGATTTAGAAATGATGCAGCAATTGGGATATACCAATGGGATCGAAAACTATTCACGACATTTGTCTGGACGACCTGCAGGTGAAGCACCGCCAACTTTATTTGATTATGTACCTGATGATGCCTTGCTGATTATTGATGAATCGCACGTGACTGTCCCGCAAATTGGCGCGATGTATAAAGGTGACCGTTCACGTAAAGAAAACTTGGTGAATTATGGTTTCCGTTTGCCAAGTGCGTTAGACAACCGCCCGATGAAATTTGAAGAATGGGAGCGCATTGTGCCGACCACAATTTATGTGAGTGCCACACCTGCACAATATGAATTGGAAAAATCGCAGCAAATTGTAGAGCAAGTGGTGCGTCCAACTGGGTTGATTGACCCTGAAATTGAAATTCGTCCGGTGTTAACTCAGGTGGATGATGTGCTGTCTGAAATCTATCTGCGTAAAGAATTGAATGAGCGGGTGTTGGTCACCACATTAACCAAGCGCATGGCCGAAGATTTGACCTCATATTTAAAAGAATACGGCATTCAGGTGGCTTATTTACACTCCGATATTGATACCGTAGAACGCGTTAAAATTATTCATGAATTGCGTACAGGCTTGCATGATGTGTTGGTCGGCATTAACTTGTTACGTGAAGGCTTAGACATGCCGGAAGTGTCATTGGTGGCCATTTTAGATGCCGATAAAGAAGGCTTTTTGCGTTCGGAACGTTCGTTGATTCAAACCATTGGACGTGCGGCGCGTAACTTGAAAGGTAAAGCAATTTTATATGCAGATCGCATTACTGACTCAATGCAAAAGGCGATAGATGAAACGGAACGTCGTCGTGCCAAACAAATTGAATTTAATGAATTACACGGCATTACCCCACGCAGTGCAGTACGTCAGGTGATTAAAGAGATTGACACAGGTGAAGTGCTGAATGATGAGCAAATTGATGAAAAAATCAATGCGCAAAGCCGTGCTTTTAGTGACGATGAACAACACATTTTGGCTGACCCTAAACTGTATGCCAAACATATAGCCAAACTTGAAAAAGAGATGCTAAAAGCCTCTAAAGAACTGCAATTTGAACAGGCGGCACGTTTACGTGATGAAATTTTGCGTTTAAAAGCACAAATGTTGCAATCAGGCTAAATTAGGGGCGATTTGCATTGTCATTGTATGTGCAACGATCTGAACAAAACGTGTATGTAAAATTTGAGTTGCAAAAATTACATATCCATACAGTAAATTGAAATGCTTGCGGTTATTTTTGAAGCAGATAAACAAAATTGACTAAAAATTAGAGTTTCGAGGTTGGGAAAATGGCTAAAAAACTTCCGTTTGCAGGTGCGCGACTTGCCAAAATTGCCCTTGGTGGTGTGGTACTGATTGGTTTGGGTGCTGCGACGATGGCATATTCCAAAACCAACGAACCGATGAAAACGGTAGAAAAAGTCGAATTGGATAAATACTTAGGCGTTTGGTATGAAGTCGCAAGAAAGCCTTTATATTTTCAAAACAAATGCGGTTCGAACGTAACAGCAGCATATACCTTGAATGAAAATGGCAATGTGCAGGTCGATAACCGTTGTACTGGAAAAGATGGCAAACAAATGCGCGCATTGGGCGAAGCTTTTGTACAAAATGCGCCTTTTAACAGTAAGCTCAAAGTTAGCTTTTTACCTGAAGTCATTCGTTGGTTGCCTGTAGGGCGGGGTGATTATTGGGTGTTAAAGCTGGATGATGATTATCAAACGGCCTTGGTGGGTGAGCCACGACGTAAATATTTATGGGTACTTTCGCGTACGCCAAATCCTGATCAGGCTGTTGTGACTGAATATCTGAACTATGCCAAATCACTCGGTTATGACTTAAGTGATGTGATTTATACCAAACATACGCAAACTAAAAAGTCAGACTAAGTTGTAGCAGCTCCAGAGCTATTTAAAGATATAAGCAGATAAACACATGCAGACCAATTGACCACGCAAAAGCTGCGTGGTTTTTTATGTCCTGTCATTTTAAATTTTGAACACTCGATCAATTTCTAAAACAACATAGATATGGATATAATGCCGACTGATATAGGGGAGAGTCGGATGTATAAAGGCCTTGCATTATCGGTTTTAGCATCGGTCACTTTTGGGGTGCTGTATTTTTATACCCAATTACTCAAGCCTTTAGACAGCGAAGAAACTTTTACGTGGCGTATGTTGGCAACTTTGCCATTCCTGACCTTGTTTATGTGGTGGTCGGGAGATTTAAAACATATTTCTGCGATTTTTCAGCGGCTTAAACAACAACCTCAATTCATACTTTGGCTGATTTTTAGTTCGTTTTTATGCACCACGCAATTGTGGCTGTTTTTATGGGGACCGATTAACGGGCGTGGTTTGCAGGTTTCACTGGGTTATTTCCTATTGCCTTTGGTCATGGTTCTGCTGGGCTGTGTGCTATATAAGGAAAAATTATCAACTTGGCAGATGGCAGCAGTTGCCTTAGCTGTGCTAGGTGTCAGTCATGAAATCTGGCGCATTGGCACGGTGGCATGGGAAACCTTATATGTGGCATTTGCCTATCCTTTATATTTCTTTTTACGTCGTGTATTTCAAACCGATCACTTGGGTGGTTTTTGGTGGGATTTGCTGCTCGTGATTCCTATTTCGCTGTATTTGGCCTTTGTCTATAGTGACAGTTTGCAAGTCATTGCAAATTTTACCCATTTAATTTGGGCGGTATTGGGACTGGGTTTTTTAAGTGCATTAGGGCTGGGTAGTTATATTTTGGCCAGTCGTTATTTGCCTTTTGTGATTTTTGGCTTATTGAGTTATTTAGAACCTGTGCTGTTGGCTTTTGCCTCAATGTTATTGGGTGAGCGAATAGAAGCAGGGGAATGGCTGACCTATATTCCAATTTGGTTGGCGGTGGCGTTGCTGGTAATGGAAGGTTGTTTGCATTTAAGAAAGCAAAAACAGAATCAGCAAGATTTACAGCAGAAGATAGAGCAGCAATCAGAGCGATAAATATCTTAAAAATCTATTGACATGCTTCTGTAGAAATACAAAGAAGATGGTTTAAAGGTTTGCCGATACATCTTAGTTTGAAAAAATGATCTTTTTTGAATTTAAGGTATAGAAAAAGCAGATGAAGCTTAAATATACCTGCCAAGTTTTTGGCCTGAAAAATTGAACATTGAATGAAAAAAGTAAAATCACAAAAATAATTACAACTATTTTATGAATTTATAGTGAATATATAAGAAAATAGTCGGGTCAATGCCAGCTTTTGATTCAATCTTGACGACAATTCCATTACAATTATCGGGTTTTGAAATTCATGCCTAGATATACAATTAATTAGAGGACGTATCTGTGAGCAAAGAGACTATCATCGCCCTACACGCAGAGCACCAAGGTCGCTGGAAAAACCGTGAAGAAATCGCGGAACGTATGATTGCTTTACTCGGTCAGTTGTACCGTGAAAAAAATATCATGGTTTCAGTATTTGGTCGTTCTTTAGTTAACCGTTCTGTGATCCAAATTTTGAAAGCACACCGTCGTACTCGTATGATGGATGTAGAACTTTCAGTTGTTCACACATTCCCAATTCTTGAAGCTTTAACCAAAGTAGAGAACATTGGTTCAGCAGAAGTTGACTTGGGTAAACTTGCTGTTGAATATAAAGAAAAAGGCGGCGATGTAGATGCATTTGTTGCAGACGCTGTGAAATCTTTAGCAGGTAACCCAACAACTGTAGAAAGCAAAGATGTAGTTCTTTACGGTTTTGGTCGTATCGGTCGTATTCTTGCACGTTTAATCATTGGTCAATCAGGTCTTGGCCGTGGCTTAAACCTTAAAGCTATTGTTGTGCGTAAATCATCTGACGGTGATTTAGAAAAACGTGCGTCTTTGCTACGTCGTGACTCTATTCACGGTCCATTTGCAGGCACTATTTCTGTAGATGAAGAAAATGAAGCTATTATCGCAAATGGTAACTTCATTAAAGTGATCTATGCATCTAACCCATCTGAAGTAGATTACACAGCTTATGGCATCAACAATGCCTTAGTTATTGATAACACTGGTAAATGGCGTGATGCAGAAGGTCTTGCTCAACACCTTCAATGCCCAGGTGCTGCACGTGTAATTTTAACTGCACCAGGTAAAGGCGACATGAAGAACGTGGTTTACGGCGTAAACCAAGCTGACATTCTTGATGAAGATACTATTATTTCTGCAGCAAGCTGTACAACGAATGCAATCACACCAACTTTAAAAGTGTTGCATGACAAGTACACTGTTGTGAATGGTCACGTTGAAACTGTGCACTCATTTACCAATGACCAAAACTTGATTGATAACTACCACAAGGCAGATCGTCGTGGTCGTGCGGCAACTTTGAACATGGTTATTACTGAAACTGGTGCAGCAAAAGCAGTTGCGAAAGCATTGCCTGCATTGCAAGGTAAATTAACAGGTAACTCTGTACGTGTTCCAACGCCAAACGTATCACTTGCAATCTTGAACTTAACGCTTGAGAAAGAAGTAGATCGTGAAGAAGTGAACGAATATATTCGTCAAATTTCAATTCACTCTAATCTTCAAGGTCAAATTGGTTATACCAACTCGACTGAAGTGGTTTCAAGTGACTTCATTGGTTCGCGTACCGCAGGTGTATTCGATGCGCAAGCAACCATTACTTCAGGCAACCGTTTAACTGCTTACGTTTGGTATGACAACGAAGTGGGTTATAGCTGCCAAGTATTACGTATTGCTGAACAAATGGGCGGCGTAAGCTATCCTAAAGTTCCTGCTGAAACAAATGCATAATTTGTAGATAAAGAACTTTAAAATTAAAAAGAGCTTCAAATGAAGCTCTTTTTTTATGTGCTTTAATTAAACAATTGAATATAAGGATGAGTGTTGAAATTTTCACCTAATACGCTACTATAAACTTACCAAAATAAAGTTTCTTCTAAAAAGTAAGTAGATTTGATTTTGCTTTCAAGCTTTCAAAGCCTGAACAATAGAAATAACAGAAGGATGCCGTTATGCAATACGCCACTAGTCACTTACTTGGACAAGTCCTTGCTAAAGATTGTCCATCACGGATTCGTTTGGAGCATCTAGCCAATAAATGGTCAATGTTGGTGTTGCATTGTTTGAGCGAAGGTTTGCACCGTTTTAGTGAGTTAAGACAGCGCATTGAAGGGGTGAGTGAAAAAATGTTGACACAAACGCTTAAAACCCTAGAGCAAGATGGGTTAATTTTGCGCACAGTTTACCCAACGGTACCGCCTAAAGTGGAATATCAACTCACTTTTGAAGGCTCACAAATTGCAATAAGAGTGAATCAACTCATTGAGTATTTAGAACAGCATTTGCCTGAAACTTCACAGCAATCTTCCCATTAATAGATTGCGTATCTTTGAGGGGAAGTCGTTGTAGATGTACCTAATCCGAAGTACATTCGGGATAATTAAATAGCACGTTGATGTGAAAAATAATAACGATTAATCAGTAAAATTCTTAGGGTAAACAACAATATACTGGCAACATCATCCATTCAGCCTAAGTGCTGCACCCGAAAATAAAAGGTCATATATACCGCATTAATGCGGGAACGTGCGGTGGCATCAATTCGGTACGCCAAGTTTTGATTCAACACGTGAAAAGCAGTTAAACCAAAATAACTCATCAACACGCCAACGGCATAAGTCACAATATTCTGCTGTGCAAAAAAGAGTGGAATGCAAGAAAACAACATCAAGCCAATACATAACATTGCGACAAAATTCTCATGACATTTGCCTACCGTTTCACTAGACCAACTTGACGAGAAAATTCCAATCACACCCAATAAACCAAAAGCCCAACTAGAAAATCACTAAAATGATAAGGCAGAATGACTTAAACAAAAGTTATGGGAGTAAAAACCAAGGACAAAATGGCAAAACCCAAAGCACCTGCGCACGCGCTATGAATTAAATATGGTTGGGCCACAGCTAATTGAACTAAAGCATGATATATGCCTGCTATAGTCTAGTTAGTGTAGGCAGCTTTAGATGCAAGTTTTGTCCATAATAATCCTGCATAAAAGTAGGGTGATGATGTCGCTACTGAAATAGACTGCTTTCCAAAACAAAAGGTCGATACAAAACCTGTATAAGAAAAACGATCTTCTTATTGCTCAAAGCAATGAGTGTTTTGAACAATCAAGGATAAGAAGCATCTCTACATACGATTGCATAAATATAATTCGAGAAATTCTCTAAAATATGGCAGAATATACGGCTTTTAAAGTTTTTAGAGGATTGGCAAGATGCGCTTTGTTGATGAAGCAGTCATTACCGTAGAGGCTGGCGACGGTGGCAATGGCGTAGCCAGTTTTCGCCGAGAGAAATTTGTACCATTTGGTGGGCCAGATGGTGGTGATGGTGGTCGTGGCGGCAGTATTTTCATTGAAGCTGACGACAACGCAAGCACCCTTGTAGATTATCGTTATACCCGTAAATTTCGTGCTGAACGTGGTAAAAACGGTTCGGGCGCAAACTGTGCAGGCCGTGGTGGTGATTCTGTCGTTTTGACCGTTCCAGTGGGCACAACCATTGTTGATACAGACTCTGGCGATATTATTGCAGATTTAGTCGAAAGCGGTCAGAAAGTATTGGTCGCTCAAGGTGGTGATGGAGGTTTAGGGAATACTCACTTTAAATCATCTACCAACCGTACTCCGCGTAAATTCACGCATGGCGCGAAAGGTGAATTCCGTGAAATCCGTCTGGAGTTGAAAGTGCTTGCCGATGTAGGCTTGCTGGGCATGCCTAATGCAGGTAAATCGACCTTTATTCGTGCCGTATCTGCGGCAAAACCAAAAGTTGCTGACTATCCATTTACCACCATGGTGCCAAATTTAGGCGTGGTGGATGCAGATCGTCATCGTTCTTTTGTCATGGCGGATATTCCAGGGCTAATTGAAGGTGCAGCAGAAGGCGCAGGTTTGGGAATTCGCTTCCTGAAGCACTTGGCGCGTACTCGTATTTTGTTGCACATTGTGGATGTTCAACCTATTGATGGTTCTGATCCTGTGTACAATGCCAAAGCGATTCTGCAAGAGTTGGAAAAATTCTCTCCAACTTTGGCCAAATTACCAATCGTATTGGTGTTGAATAAACTTGATCAAATCCCTGAAGATTCACGTGAAGAATGGTGTAAACACATTCTGGAAGAATTGCAATGGGATGGTCCTGTGTTCAAAACTTCAGGCTTAATGTCTGAGGGTACACAACAAGTCGTGTATTACTTGATGGATCAAATTGAGCAACAACGTGAACGCGAAGTTGAAGATCCTGAGTACGCAGCAGAAATGAAAGCCTTCCGTGATCAGTTGGAAGCTGAAACACGTGAACAAACCATCGCTGCAAAAGAAGCGTATCGTGAGATGCGTCGTCAGCAACGTCTTGCCGGTATTCTGGGTGATGACGACGAAGACGATGATGGTGAAGATGGCGAAGTAGAAGTGTATTACGTACGCTAAGCGCTACAAAAAGTGACTGAGGACAAGATGATAGAAGTGGTAGATGGTCAACGTCAGCTCAAGGGTTGTAAACGAATCGTTGTTAAAATCGGATCATCTTTACTCACAGCCAATGGGCAAGGTTTAGATTTGGATGCCATCTCGCATTGGGCGGGACAAATTGCAGATCTACACAATGCTGGACACGAAATTATTTTGGTGTCATCGGGAGCTGTGGCTGAAGGGATGGTGCGAATGAAACTTGAGCAGCGACCCACCGATCTACCCAGTCTTCAGGCATGCGCTGCCATTGGTCAAATGGGGCTAATTCAGACGTGGTCAAGTGTACTGGAAAAGCACCAGATTCAAACTGCACAAGTCCTATTAACCCACGATGATCTGGCAGATCGTCGTCGTTATTTAAACTCATGCGATGCCTTGCAAAACTTGATTGAATGGCGCGTGATTCCAGTTATCAACGAAAATGACACGGTTTCTACCGATGAAATTCGTTTTGGCGATAACGACACCTTGGCTGCAATGGTGGCAGGGCAAGTGCATGCAGACTTACTGATCATTTTGACTGATCAGCAAGGCATGTTTGACTCTGACCCACGTTCTAACCCAAATGCAAAACTATTCCATACCGTACGTGCTTTGGATGAAAGCTTGTTCGATATGGCAGGTGGTGGCGGTAAGTTTGGGCGTGGCGGTATGCTGACTAAAGTTCGTGCGGCACGTTTAGCGGCTAAATCGGGCTGTCCGACGTTGATTGCCAGTGGTGAAAGTGACAACGTACTTGCGCGTTTAATGGCGGGCGAATTGTTGGGTACTTTATTTATTACCGATAATGACCGTATTGCCGCACATCAACAATGGTTGGCAGCACATTTACAAACAGCAGGACGTTTGGTTATTGATGATGGTGCAGTCAAAGCCATTAAAGAAAATCATCGCAGTTTATTGCCTGTGGGTGTAAAAGCCGTAGAAGGGCATTTTGACCGTGGTGATGTGGTGGAATGTGTAGATACGCAAGGCCATCGTGTGGCAGTTGGACGTGTAAACTTTAGTTCGCGCTCTGCAGACTTGGTCAAAGGTTTGGCATCCGACAAAGTGCATCAAGTCTTAGGTGAAGCACGTTCATTAGAGATGATTCACCGCAACCACATGGCAATCTACTAAATTTGGCTTGCATTTTAAGCTTTGAATTAAGTTTAAGTTTTAAAAAATCCCGCTTGGTTTGCCTCGCGGGATTTTTATATGCTCAGATGATTCGAGTAAATGAATCTTGATGAGCTGTTTTAGGTAAATTCAGATTTTTATTTAAACTGAATCGTTCCATTTGCATTGACGGTTATTTTAGATTCACCCGCTGCCATATCTTGATCAGCTACTGCCGATTCTGCGACAGCAAATTTAGCCTTACTCTCGAGCATAACAGGCTGCGGGAAATAAGAATTGGTGTTTAGGTTTAAATTAACCAAGTTATAGCCCGATTTATTCCAAGCCTGACTTAACATTTGCGCACGTTGCTGGAAGCTTTTAGACGCTTCGACCATCAACTCATTTTCAACTTTTTTACGTTGTGCATCCGACACACTAAAATTAATAGATTGGGTCTGAAAGTTTTGTTGTAGCTCGCTCACCAATTGGCTTGCCGCTTTAAAATCGGTGCTTTGCACACGTACTTCTGCACGACCACGCCATTCTTTTAACTTACGGCTGTCATTATCGTAAATTGGGTAGGTGGTCTGTGAACCTGTTTCAACTTTCACTTGTGGATACTTACGTGCAGTTGCAATAGCTTGGCTCATTAACTGATTGATTTGCGAAGCCAACTCTGCAGGTTGTTTGTGACTTTTTTCAATGTACAGTACTGCATGCATTTGATCATTTGAAACTTCGCGTGAAGCTTCAGCTTGTACATTGACGATATTGTAATTCAGTGATTCATTTTGCTGAGCAAATACCGTACTGGCAGCACCAGCAGCCAAGAGCGTAGCAGCGAGAGAAAGTAAGCGCATATTCTGACCTATTGTTCAAATTATCGGAAAGTTTGAAGTTGATTTGTCTGCTTTAAATAGTAACTTTGCTTTGTGAGGATTTTTAGTCGAAATTGTGGTGGCTTTGTAAAATTTCGCTATAAAATTGCAGTAAATTCAGGTTTATAAAATTCAATAAAAATAATGATCTATACTATTTTGAAAATAAATGCTGCACGGCTTGAGAGATTGCTCAAAAGAAAGTATAAAGGAATAGGAAAGAGTTAAATTTTCTTTCCTTTGTCACAATGTAAGATGATAATTCAATCGAATCATTTGCAAGATATGTTTTTTCGATGAAATTAGGCAATATTTGGGTTAAACCTGTTTATTTTCTAGAAAAATTAGGTATTATCCCGCTTCCTAGTCTTGAAGAACAAAACTCTATCTCGCTAGATCAAAAAAGCACCGAGTCAAAGGACCGCAAGTCACCAGACTTATTTCTTTCAACCCATATCAGAGATGGTAATTCGATATGAGCGTTACTTCTGTAAACCCTGCCAACCATTCCACAAACGAATACTACTTGACTCGCCAAAGTCAGATGGAATCGAATGTGCGTAGTTATCCTCGTAAATTACCGTTAGCGATAGCGAAAGCACTGGGTTGTTGGGTTACCGATGTTGAAGGTACTGAGTACCTAGATTGTTTGGCTGGGGCAGGGACCTTGGCATTGGGTCATAACCATCCTGCGGTGGTTCAAAGCATCCAAGACACTTTAGCGAGTGGTTTGCCATTACACACCCTAGATTTAACGACACCTTTGAAAGATGCTTTTACTGAAGCGTTGCTTTCACACATGCCTGGCGGCCAAGAAGAGTACTGCTTACAGTTCTGTGGTCCTACAGGTGCAGATGGCACAGAAGCGGCTATTAAACTTGCAAAAACCTATACAGGTCGTAGCTCAGTCATCAGCTTCTCAGGCGGCTATCACGGTATGACACATGGCTCATTAGCAATGACAGGTAACTTGTCTGCGAAAAACGCAGTCAATGGTTTAATGCCTGGCGTTCAATTTATGCCATATCCGCATGAATACCGTTGCCCACTCGGCATTGGCGGTGAAGCGGGTGTAGATGCTTTAACGTATTATTTTGAAAACTTCATTGAAGATGTAGAAAGCGGTGTAACTAAGCCAGCAGCTGTGATTCTTGAAGCAATTCAAGGTGAAGGCGGTGTAGTAACTGCACCAATTAAATGGTTGAAAAAAATCCGCGAAGTGACTGAAAAGCACAACATCGTTTTAATTTTAGACGAAGTTCAAGCGGGCTTTGCACGTTCAGGTAAAATGTTTGCTTTTGAACATGCAGGTATTGAGCCAGACGTTGTTGTCATGTCTAAAGCTGTTGGTGGTGGTTTACCATTAGCTGTACTTGCCATTAAACGTAAGTTCGACGCATGGCAGCCAGCAGGTCATACGGGTACTTTCCGTGGTAACCAATTGGCAATGGGTACAGGTCTTGTTGTACTTAAAACCATTAAAGAACAAAACTTGGCACAAAACGCACAAGAGCGTGGTGAGTTCCTTCAGGCTGAATTGAAAAAATTAGCGGTTGAATTCCCATGTATTGGTAATGTTCGTGGTCGCGGTTTAATGATTGGTATTGAAATTGTAGATGAACGCCAAGAAAAAGACCGTTTAGGTGCTTATCCAGCAGATTCTCAATTGGCTGCTGCTGTTCAAGCTGCATGTTTTGACAACAAATTGTTGCTTGAGAAAGGTGGTCGTGGTGGTACGGTGATCCGTTTACTTTGCCCATTGATCATTACTCAAGAAGAGTGTGTAGAAGTCATCGCTCGCTTCAAGAAAGCAGTTGCTGAAGCGTTAGTCGCAGTTCGAGGCGCATAAGTTTATGGTAGATTTTGCAGAACATCGTAAAGCGTTACTCTGCAATGATGCTCAATCCATTGCTGACTACAGTGCAGCAATGGAGCAAGCGACTCAAGCAGTCGCGGCATGGTTGCAAAATGACAAAATGTACACAGGCGGCAGCATTAAAGAATTGCGTGAAGCGATTTCTTTCCAACCTGCAAAAGAAGGCTTGGGTGTACAAAAGTCATTGGAACGCATGGTTGAGCTTTTCTTAAACAAAAGTTTAAAAGTTCATCATCCACATTCTTTGGCACATTTGCATTGCCCAACTATGGTGGCAAGTCAAATTGCAGAAGTGTTAATCAATGCAACTAACCAATCTATGGACTCTTGGGATCAAAGCCCTGCAGGTTCATTGATGGAAGTACAATTGATTGACTGGTTACGTCAAAAAGTTGGCTATGGTGCAGGTCAAGCAGGTGTATTCACTTCAGGTGGTACTCAGTCTAACTTGATGGGTGTACTCTTAGCGCGTGATGCGTGTATTGCAAAGAACTGGAAAGATGAAAACGGTAATCCGTGGTCTGTTCAGCGCGATGGTATTCCAAGCGATGCAATGCGTAATGTGAAAGTCATTTGTTCTGAAAATGCACATTTCTCTGTGCAAAAGAACATGGCGATGATGGGTATGGGCTTCCAGTCGGTTGTTACTGTACCGGTCAATGAAAATGCACAAATGGACGTGGTTGCACTTGAGCAAACCATGGCACATTTAAAAGCAGAAGGTAAGATTGTTGCCTGTGTGGTTGCAACTGCGGGTACAACCGATGCTGGTGCGATTGATCCACTTAGAAAGATTCGTGACATCACCAATCAATATGGCGCGTGGATGCACATTGACGCGGCTTGGGGTGGGGCATTAATTCTTTCTAACAGTCATCGTGACATGCTTGATGGTATTGAGTTATCAGACTCTGTAACACTGGATTTCCATAAGCATTATTTCCAAACAATCTCGTGTGGTGCGTTTTTGCTAAAAGATGAAGCGAACTATCGTTTCATGCACTATGAAGCAGAATATTTGAACTCTGCGTATGATGAAGAACACGGTGTACCAAACTTGGTGTCTAAGTCATTACAAACAACACGTCGTTTTGATGCGTTGAAACTTTGGATGACGATTGAAGCATTAGGTGAAGAGCTTTACGGTTCCATGATTGATCATGGTGTCAAGCTAACACGTGATGTTGCTGATTATATTAAGGCGACTGCAGGTTTAGAATTGTTGGTTGAACCACAATTTGCTTCAGTATTGTTCCGTGTTGTGCCTGAAGCTTATCCTGCAGAGTTCTTGGATAGCTTGAACCAAAACGTAGCAGATGAGTTATTTGCACGTGGTGAAGCCAATATTGGTGTAACTAAAGTCGGTAATGTTCAATCATTAAAGATGACGACTTTAAGCCCAGTGGCAACACTTGAAAACGTGAAAAACTTATTGGGCTTGGTATTGGCAGAAGCAGATCGTATTAAAGATGCGATTGTAGCGGGTACTTATACGCCACCAATCGACTAATGCTTTCATTTTTCAGATTGTTATGAAATACAACATAAGAAGTCACTACGGTGGCTTTTTTTATGCCTGATTAAAAATATTACAGCGGAGTGTTGTAGCATTTTACTTGAATTTTTGTGATGGATTAGGTGTTTTTGGCTTAAATAATGCACTGCGGATATCATAAAATTACGAAATTGGCGAATAAATCATCAGTTTTGGAAGGAAAATCCATAAATAATGATGACACTGGCATGAATTAATACAATTTGAAATTTAAATAATGAAAAAAATAAGTACTCTAATATTTTATTAGTTATTGATTTTAAATGATTTAAAAATTATTTTAAATACGAAAAGCAAATATAACCAAAGCGTAACAAAGCTGTAACATGCCTGTCATATTATAAAATCACAATGCAGTTATCGAAATAAGTACAAAACTTAATAACAAGTGACGTACTCCGAACTTGCATAAATGAGAGAGAACAGAATGCGCTTTACTAACATCGCCATTGCTTTAGCCGTATCTGCAGCAGCTGTAGCAACAACTGCAAACGCAGCTCGTGACACCATCCAAATTGCGGGTTCTTCAACCGTTCTACCATACGCAAGTATTGTAGCAGAAGAATTTGGTAACACTTTCCCACAATTTAAAACTCCAGTTGTTGGTTCAGGCGGTTCTTCAGGTGGTTTGAAGCAGTTCTGTAACGGTGTAGGTGATAACACAATCGACATCGCGAACTCTTCTCGTAAAATTAAAGATTCAGAATTAGCAGCTTGTAAAAAAGCTGGTGTTAACCAAGTTTTAGAAATTAAAATTGGTTACGACGGTATCGTATTTGCATCAAATGCAAACAAAGCAGCTTATAAATTAAAACCTTACCACGTGTTTGCAGCAATTGCAGCTGAATTACCATCTAAAGGTAAAATGGTTGCTAACCCATATACTCGTTGGAACCAAATTGACAAAACACTTCCAAATGAGCCTATCACTTTAGTTATTCCAGCATCTAACCACGGTACACGTGAAGTGTTCCAAGAAAAAATGGTTGATGCAGGCTGTGAAGCTTACTCAGCAATTAAAGCTTTAGACAAAGATGCGAAGAAAAAAGCATGTACATCTTTCCGTAAAGATGGTCGTGTAATTGAAATTGCGGGTGACTACACAGAAACATTGGCTCGCTTGAAAACTTCTCCAAGCGCAGTAGGTGTATTTGGTTTAGGCTTCTATGACCAAAACCGTGACCGTTTACGTGTTGCAACTGTAAACAACGTAGCACCGTCTGAAAACACAATCTTAAATGGTTCTTACCCTGTATCACGTCCATTGTTCTTCTACGTGAAAGGTGAGCACCTTAAATCAATCAAAGGCTTACCAGAGTTTACTGAATACTTCTTGAGCAAAAAAGTATCTGGTAAAGGTTCTAAGTTAGACAAAGCAGGCTTAATTTCTATGTCTGACAAAGAGCGTGCACAAGTTCTTGCTAACTTCAAAGCTGGTAAAGCGGTTAAGTAATTTGAGTTAAAACAGCTGATGGCAGGGATGACCAGCCATCGGCTTTTTGCTAAGAAATGTTTTTTCAAAAACGAAATTGAAAAAACAGTGGAGAATACATGAATCTGCTACTCATAGGTGTGTTATTGGCCATTATCGCCATAGCCTATCAAATCGGGTTAAGCAAGAGCCGTAACCTAGCAGGTAAGGGAAATAACTCTGCAATGTTACATTCACGCCCAGGATATTATGGTGCGTTGGTAGCATTATGGTGTGGTATCCCTGCTTTTTTAATTTTGATTGTTTGGAACTTGGTAGAGCCAAGTATTCTAGAGCAAGTGGTAATAAATAATGTGCCAGCGCACATTGCTGCAAGCCTAGACCCTGCAAGTACCAGTGTTTTGGTTGATCGCGTACAAGCGATTGCTTCTGGTTTTGGTGTAAGTGATACACCAGCTGCTTATGAAATTGCAGCAGCAGAGCAATTGTCTAAAGTAGCAACGATTGGTTCATACGCTAAACTTGCGGTTGTTATTTGTGCGGCTTTATTTGGTCTGGTGTGGGCAAAGAAACGTGTTTCACAACAATTCCGCGCACGTAACCAAGTTGAAAAAATCATCAACATTTCTTTGGCATTATGTTCTGGTGTCGCGATTCTGACTACAGTCGGTATTGTGATGTCTATGTTCAGTGAAGCAATGCGATTCTTTAGTTTCGTTAGCCCACTGGATTTCTTCTTTGGTACTGTTTGGAACCCAGGTTTTAGTACATCGGGTAGTGCAGACGGCAGTTATGGTTTATTGCCATTGCTGTGGGGTACCTTAATGGTCAGTGGTATTGCCTTACTTGTTGCAGTACCAATTGGCTTAATGATTGCAATTTATCTAGCAGAATATGCATCTCCGAAATTCCGTGCTTGGGCAAAACCAACCATTGAAGTTTTAGCGGGTATTCCAACGATTGTATATGGTGTATTTGCCATGATGATCATTGGTCCGTTCTTAAAAACTGCAGGTGCCTTAATTGGACTCGATATTAATGCCACTAGTGCATTAACTGCAGGTCTGGTCATGGGTATTATGATCATTCCATTTGTATCTTCATTGTCTGATGACATTATTACGCAAGTGCCGCGTGCGCTACGTGATGGTTCTTTAGGCTTGGGTGCAACCAAATCTGAAACCATTCGCCGTGTGGTTATGCCAGCTGCATTACCAGGGGTGATTGGTGCGTTCTTACTTGCTGCGTCACGTGCGATTGGTGAAACCATGATTGTGGTGTTAGCTGCAGGTAATAGTCCTTTACTACACGCAAACCCATTAGAGGCGGTATCTACGGTTACGATTACGATTGTCAACCAATTAACAGGTGATACAGATTTCGCAAGTCCGCAAGCATTGGTTGCTTTCGCACTTGGCTTGACCCTGTTCGTGATTACCTTAGGTTTGAACATTGTTGCACTATACATCGTGCGTAAATATCGTGAGCAATACGACTAATGAGTACTTCAAATACATCGTCTTTGGATCAGTTAGATCCACAAGCTGCTGCCGAATTACGTGAACAACGTAAAAAAACCATCGCCAGTTCATTGGGTAAGCGTCATCGTAAGGAAAAAACTTTCCGTATTATGGGGCTGTCGGCAGTTATCGCAGGTTTATTCTTTGTCGTGTTGCTTTTTGGCAGTATTTTGGCCAAAGGCTTGCCAGCATTTTGGCAAAGCAGCATGAGCCTTCCAATTTATTTCGATCCAGCAGTTGTGAATGCAGGTCCAAAACCGAAAGCAATTGCAGGTGAGTCACCAGCTCAATACGAAGAACGTATGATTGCGTGGCAAACTGAAATGGGTATGGTCGATTGGGATGCCCTCATTGTGAACGGCATTATTGCTAAAGATAAAGCGCTAGAAGCACAGCGTGATGATCTTGGCTATTTATATACCAGTTCTGAAGCGTACCGTGTACGTGACATGGTGTTGGCTGATCCATCACTGATTGGTCAAACTAAAGATGTTAAAGTACTTACAGATGCTAACGTAGATGTATGGTTAGAAGGTAATATTGACCGTAGCCTGCCAGATGAGCAGCAACAGTTAAGCCCTGAAGTACGTCAATTGGCAGACAAGTTAGAGTCACAAGGCATTATTGAAAGTACATTCAATACCAACATTTTTGTTAGCCCAGACTCACGTAGTTCTCCTGCAACATCTGGTTTGGCGGGTGCATTCATGGGTTCATTATTCATGATGCTCATTGTGATCTTTATTTCGATTCCAATTGGTGTTGCATCGGCAATTTACTTAGAAGAATTTGCGCCAAAAAATGCGATTACTGATATTATTGAAGTGAACATTAACAACTTAGCTGCTGTACCTTCTATTGTATTCGGTTTGTTAGGTGCTGCGATCTTTATTGGTTGGATGCATTTACCATTGTCTGCACCATTGGTCGGTGGTTTGGTACTCAGTCTAATGACCTTACCAACCGTGATTATTACCACGCGTGCATCATTAAAAGCAGTGCCTCCGTCGATTCGTCAAGCTGCTTTAGGTTTGGGTGCTTCTCGTTTACAAACTGTATTTCACCATGTACTCCCACTTGCATTACCAGGTATTTTAACGGGTGCAATTATTGGTGTGGCACAAGCTTTGGGTGAAACCGCACCATTGTTATTAATTGGTATGAGTGCTTTCGTTGCCAGTGTACCAGCAACTCCACTTGATCAATCTACTGCGTTACCTGTGCAAATTTTCTTATGGCAGGGTAATGAATTGCGTAACTTCTTTGAAGGACGTACCGCTGCAGCCATTATCGTATTGCTTGCGTTAATGATTGGCTTGAACAGCCTTGCAATCTGGTTACGTAAGAAGTTTGAAGTACGCTGGTAATTGAGGGCAGAATATGAATACTGTAGCAAGCACAGAAAAACCAAATTCCTTAGAACAGGATAAACAAGTGAATCCACAGCAAAGCCAATTTACATCTCCAGATGTAGAACAGAAGCAATCATCAACTTCGTTTGTTTCACAGTTTGATACACAAGCGTCTAGCAAAAAAGAAGCTAAGTCTTCAAATGTGAAATTAAGTACCAATGATGTGCATGTGTACTATGGTGAATCTGAAGCAATCAAAGGTATTGATTTAAATATCTATGAAAATGAAGTGATTGCATTTATTGGTCCATCTGGTTGCGGTAAATCTACTTTCTTGCGTACTTTAAACCGTATGAACGACACCATTGATAGCTGTCGTGTAACGGGTAAAGTGATGTTGGATAACCAAGACATTTATGATCCTAACCTTGACGTCGTATTATTACGTGCGCAAGTTGGTATGGTGTTCCAAAAGCCAAACCCATTTCCAAAATCAATTTTTGAAAACGTAGCCTATGGCCCTAAACTGCATGGTTTAGCGCGCGATAAATACGATTTGGAAGAAATTGTAGAAAACAGTTTGCGTAAAGCTGGTTTGTGGGATGAAGTGAAAGACCGTTTGAATCAACCAGGTACTGGTTTGTCGGGTGGTCAGCAACAACGTCTTTGTATCGCACGTACCATTGCGGTAAGTCCAGAAGTAATTTTAATGGATGAACCATGTTCGGCACTTGACCCAATTGCAACGGCAAAAGTAGAAGAATTAATTTCTGAACTTTCTACTCAATATACAATTGCAATTGTAACGCACTCTATGCAACAGGCAGCACGTGTATCTGACCGTACTGCATACTTCCATTTGGGTGATTTGATTGAAGTGAATGCAACTGAAAAAGTATTTACTCAGCCAGACCATCAATTAACAGAAGCGTATATTACAGGTCGTTTTGGTTAATTTTCAAAATCTGTATAAAAGGACCGCAAATCAAACCGATTTGCGGTTTTTTTATGACGAATGTTTAGTACCTAGCATGATTTTGCTTTTGCACAAATTAAACGGTAATGAGATTTAAAATCGATTAAATTAAGCAAATCAACAAGGTGATATTGAATTTTTAAGTTCAGCCCTCATCTTAAGCTAAGCACAAATAAAATTGAGAATTGCGGATCTATGTTATTTCATTTACCTAAATTACCTGCCGAAATTCGTATTAGCCATTTAAATGCGCGAATTAACGAACAACGAAAAAAAATTGCGCAAACTACGGCATCTAAACTTGAGTTGTTGCAACTTAGCCAACAAATGGCACGTGAAGCACGAGCCCGTAAAAAGAACAATCAAAAAATTTATGTACTTGACTTTAAAGGCGATACAGCCGCATCAGCAGTAGAGCAATTACGTGAAGAAATCACTTTGGTTTTGGCAACAGCAAAAGCAGGTCGTGACCGTGTGGTGGTGCGCCTAGAAAGCCCTGGTGGCATGGTACATGGCTATGGACTTGCTGCTGCGCAATTGGTACGTTTACGTGATGCAGGATTTCATTTAACCATTTGTGTCGATAAAGTTGCGGCAAGTGGTGGCTATATGATGGCATGCATTGGTTCAGAAATTGTGTCAGCGCCATTTGCGATTTTGGGTTCTATTGGCGTAGTGGCACAAGTGCCAAACTTTAATCGTTTGCTCAAAGAAAAAAATATAGATTTTGAGATGTACACTGCAGGTGAATATAAACGCACTGTAACCATGTTCGGTGAAAATACCGAAGCAGGCAAGGCTAAGTTTGAAGAAGAATTGCAACAAACTCACGTGCTATTTAAACACTTTGTTGAAAAATACCGTCCACAACTGAATGTTGAAAAAGTGGCAACAGGTGAGCATTGGTATGGTCAGGATGCGTTGGAGCTAAACTTGATAGACAAGTTGGAAACCTCAGATGAATATTTGCTGAGTTTGTTGCCACAGCATGATATCTATGTGATTCAAACTCGTAAAAAGCCAACTTTGGGTGAAAAGCTGGGTTTACAAGCTGCACAAATGGCAGATAGTCTGATTCCAACTGTAATGAATAAAGTCATAGAAAGTTTAAGTAAAGCAAATTCAAGCTTAGTCCAAATGCGTGATCCGAAACTTTAATTTATTCCTCTACAAATGATAGGGAAAGCTCACTTCTGTGGGCTTTTTTATTTCTTCAAATCAAATCATTATGATATAAGGCTAGTAGTTTGATTTAGCCTGGACGCATATGCTTACGTTTATTTTGTTACTGGGATTCTTAAGCATCGTGTTTATTCCGATGTTCGCAATGCTCTATGCTGAAAACAAACTCATTAACCATGATTCAAAGAAAGTTTTATTTTGGCTGAGCTTTCTACCCAGTGTCTGCATTTTTCTATTGTATGGTGTTTTAAAGCCAAATGATTCACCTGTGATTGCATCTCAGCACTGTGGCGTAGTGCAGTTTTATCAGTTACATAAGGTTCGTCGTCGTGAAGCATTTGAGCGTGTCAGTATTCGATTTGAGGGTGATAAATACAATCGGCATTTGTTGTTTGGCCAGAACTTAGAGAAAGTGCCGAAAGGACACAAGGTCTGCTTTGAATACTTGGACAGGTTTAAATACCCACATTTATCAGAATCTAAGCTGCTGAAATGGATTGAACCCACCGAAATACAGACCAGTATTGAAGCGAATCAGATAAAATAAAGTATATTTTATGATTAGAGCAGAAATATGGCTGTCGCTGAAGCATATCTTGCAACGCAAAATTGTTATTTTAATTATGAATTTGACGAATTGAACTTGGGTGCTTTTCCTGAAGAATTATTTATTTCACTGCGTGGCATGATGTATCTCCACGAAATTCAATATCCAAATATCAGCTATTACATCTACTTTAGCGATATTTTAACGGGTGCTGAATTAGAAAAAATGCAGACAGATTTTGCAAAGTATTGTCCTGAGGAATAAATTAAAACTTCTCCTCAATGGAGAGGGAATAAAAATGCGAAGCCGAAGCTTCGCATTTTTGTATTCGGGTTATTGCTATACAAACTAGATTTTAGAAATAAGATCAGCAACTTGTTTAGCTTGTTCAGCAGCATTACCTATATAAGTTGCAGGAGTCATTTCCGCTAAACGTGCACGGTCTGCTGCAGGAACGCCTTCTAACTCGTTACCATTCACGAAATCTACCATCATGTCACGTGTCATGGCTTGACCACGAGTCAGGGCTTTTAGTTTTTCGTATGGTTTTTCGATGTTATAGCGACGCATAACGGTTTGAATTGGTTCAGCCAATACTTCTTGAGCATTGTCTAAATCTTCAAGAATACGTTGTGCGTTCAATTCAAGTTTGCCAATACCTTTAGAGCAAGCTTCAAATGCGATCAAGCTTTGTGCAAAACCAACACCCATATTACGCAATACAGTCGAGTCAGTTAAGTCACGTTGCCAGCGAGAGATTGGTAATTTTTCGCCTAAGTGAGCCAAGACTGCATTGGCGATACCCAAGTTACCTTCAGAGTTTTCAAAGTCAATTGGGTTTACTTTGTGCGGCATGGTTGAAGAACCAACTTCACCTTCTTTCAGTTTTTGCTTGAAGAAACCAAGTGAGATGTAGCCCCAAACGTCACGGTTGAAGTCGATTAGAATGGTGTTGAAACGACGTAGCGCATCAAACAATTCTGCCATATAGTCGTGTGGCTCAATTTGAGTCGTGTATGGGTTAAAGCTTAAACCTAAAGATTCTACAAATGCTTGAGAATGTGCAGGCCAGTTGATTTCTGGGTATGCAGAAAGGTGAGCGTTGTAGTTACCTACTGCACCATTGATTTTGCCCAAAAGCTCAACTTGCTTGAACTGTTTGATTTGACGTGCAAGACGATATGCCACGTTTGCCATTTCTTTACCCAAAGTTGTTGGGCTTGCAGTTTGACCGTGAGTACGTGACAACATTGGTTGATCTGCGTGTTTTTCTGCCAATGCAACAATCGAATCAATGATTTGCTGCATCGCTGCAACCAATACTTCACGACCATTTTTAAGCATTAACGCATGTGACAAGTTGTTAATATCTTCTGAAGTACAAGCAAAGTGTATAAATTCACCTGCATTTTTCAATTCATCAATGTTGGCAATCTTTTCTTTTAAGAAATATTCAACGGCTTTTACGTCATGGTTGGTGGTACGTTCAATTTCTTTAATGCGATTGGCATCATCTTCAGAGAAATCTGCAACAATTGCATCTAATGCAGCATTGGTTGCCGCACTGAAAGCGGGCACTTCGGTAATTTCAGGACGATTGGCAAGCGCTTGTAACCAACGCACCTCAACAGTCACACGAGCATGGATTAAACCAAACTCAGATAGGAAAGGGCGGAGAGCATCACATTTGCTTGCATAGCGCCCATCTAATGGCGAAAGTGCGGTTAAAGCGTTCATATCGATTCCTTAAACTTTGGAATTAAACCTAAAACAAAAGCGTGTTCAGCATGGTTTAAACCACCTGATACTGTAAACGCGCCAGATCTTGAATATCACGTAATAATTTACGTTTGCTAAATACCATGCCCCATGAACTGCCACCAAGTTGACGCCAAAGGTGTGCCATTTGTAAGCCTGTAAAAAGCGAAGCTCGAATTCGGTTGGTATGTGCAGAATCCTTAAATGCTTCTGCATTGCCACGTACCATAATGCGCGGGTTAATTTGTCCTGCTGTGTCTACATAGGTTTGTGCTAAATTGGCAATAATACTAGGATGCAAATAGTTATTATCAAAAAATGAGAGTTGTTTTAAAATTTTTTGCTGCGATTGTTCAATGATTTCAACGTATTTAGGGTTGCTATAGACTTTCTTTTCCAATTGCAGCAATGCCATAGCGTAAGACATGGGCAATTTGGCATTTGATAACTTGGGTAAACGTGATTTTGGCGCAGTATTGAAGGGTTGGTTGATACTGCTTTCCAGTGTTTTTAAACCCAGTGAAATATCAGCCAAATGATTAAAAAAATCCAGTGTTTGTGAGCTTTTGTTATGACTTGGACGAATGTTTAAACTGGCTTTAATCAATTGCTCAAAATAAAAGTTACCGCTATCGCCAATACTTTGTCTGCCTGTTAGTGCGGTCATGTGCGTAAGCTGAGTGGCTTGGAACACACCCGCTAATGCCAAAGCACGATTTTGGCGAACATTCAGAGTTGGAGACTGTTGAAACGGTAACTCTGTCATCCGGAACAATCCTTAAATAAAATCTGGTTTTGGTGCGTTGGTATGGTGAATGACACCGCCGCCTAAACACACTTCGCCCGAGTAGAATACGACACTTTGACCAGGAGTGACCGCACGTTGTGGCTCATCAAATTCCACACGTACACCGCCAGGCATGCTGTCATCATTGAAAATTACACAATCTTGATCATCTTGGCGATAGCGGGTGCGGCAAGTACAACGGAAGCCCGAGGCTGGAATTTCTTGTTCACCTGCCACCCAATCAATTGCTTCGCTCCATAAAATAGTGCTTTGCATGAGTGGATGTTCGTGACCTTGACCAATCACTAATCGATTGTTTTCAATATCTTTATGCAGGACAAACCATGCGCCTTCGGCCACACCTTTTAAGCCGCCAATGCCAATCCCACCACGCTGACCGAGCGTATAGTACATTAAGCCGTGATGTTCACCAACTTCCTTACCATTGTCTAAAACAATTTTTCCAGCTTGAGCAGGCAAATATTGTTTTAAAAAGTCATTAAAACGACGTTCGCCAATAAAACAAATCCCTGTCGAGTCTTTTTTCTTGGCGGTAACTAAATCGAGTTCTGCGGCAATTTTTCGGACTTGTGGTTTTTCAATTTCACCCACAGGGAACAGGGTTTTGTTAATTTCACGACCATGCACTGCATGTAAGAAATAGGTTTGATCTTTATTTTTATCTAAACCACGTAACAGTGGAGCGTAGGCTTCGCCTTTGGAGTTGTATTGCGTTTCACCACGGCGTGCGTAGTGCCCTGTAGCAATAAAATCTGCACCCAAATTGATGGCGTGATCTAAAAAGGCACGGAACTTAATTTCTTTATTACATAAAATATCGGGGTTTGGCGTGCGTCCTGCGGCATATTCGGCAAGAAAATGCTCAAAAACTCGGTCCCAATATTCCATCGCAAAGTTGGCTGTATGCAACTTAATGCCGAGCTTGTCGCACACCGCTTGCGCATCGGCAAGGTCTTCCATTGCGGTACAATATTCAGTGCCGTCATCTTCTTCCCAGTTTTTCATGAAAAGACCTTCAACCTGATAACCTTGTTGAAGTAGAAGTGCAGCAGAAACAGATGAATCTACACCACCTGACATACCGACGATGACACGTTGTTGCATAGGATTAGGCATCCAAACTTGAAATTAGGGGAGAATTTTGGTGCTCGTAAATGAGCGATAAAGGATAAGACTGACCACTGAGCGCATCTTGAACCGCTTTCATTACCAGTGGACTACGGGCACGTGCAGATTCAGCCAGTTCATCTGCAGACATCCACACAGTACCGATAATGTCTGGATCGAGCTGAGCTTGCGCATCATGTTGCAGCGATTCGGCTAAAAAGCAGAAACGGTAATAGGTGCGGTCAGGAAACATGGGCGGTGTATAACTATAAATACCCAATAAGGCATTAATTTTAACCTGATGCCCAGTTTCTTCCATGGTTTCACGTACTGCGGCTTCAATTAAGCTTTCGCCCGCTTCAACATGCCCTGCAGGTTGATTAAACACGCTATGCATCACACCCTCTGTATGTTCTTCAACAAACAGGAATTTTCCGTTTTTTTCGATAACGGTGGCGACGGTAACGTGAGCAGTCCAAGCAGTCATTGAAAAGCACCATGGGATAAAACGCATATTCTACAAAATTTAGGGGGATGTGGCTATGTTGAAAGGGGATTTCTTTAAAACTGTAAATCTAGGTTGATGTTTCAGTTCAATGCATAGACCTGCAAAATCCCCCACAAGAAAGTGTGTTTGTAGAGGGGCATTTTATTGATAATTCCCTGCAACCTTCACATAGTGCCGTGCAGAATAAGGTAAAAACTCTTTTTCCTTGTCAGTTAAAGGACGAACTTTTTGCACAGGACTACCCACGTACAAATAACCACTTTCTAAACGCTTACGCGGTGGCACTAAAGACCCTGCGCCAATCATCACATCATCTTCAATAACGACATCATCTAAAACAATCGTATTGATGCCCAATAACACTCGATTACCAATGGTACAGCCGTGTAACGTTACACCATGTCCAACGGTGACATCTTCGCCAATAATTAGCGGAGAACCTTCAGGTTTGTCGGCTTTTTTATGGCTGACATGCAGCATGGCATGATCTTGCACATTGGAGTTTTGACCAATCCGAATATGATTAACATCGCCACGAATCACGGCAAAAGGCCAAACCGATACATTGGCAGCCAAATGCACATCACCTATCACAATAGATAATTCATCTACATAACAACTTGCGTCAACTTTTGGGGTGTGGTCTAAATAGGCACGAATATTTTTTTTCATGATTGACACATCTATAGCTTATAAATTCAGGACGGGACACAGTATAAAATAAAAAAAAGCACACATTCGGACAATGTGTGCTTCGCTTTAGTCTAAGCTGAAAATCTTAGAATAAATTACTAAAGAACTGTTTGATATGGTCTAACATACGTGCAAAGAAGCCTGCTTGTTCAATATCTTGCAAAGCAACCAATGGTTTTTCTGCAATCACTTTACCGTCTAAAGTTGCCACATATTTACCAATGACTTGACCTTTTTTCAAAGGAGCAGTCAATTTAGGTTGAACCACCAATTGGGTTTTAATTTGGTTGGCTTTGCCTTTTGGCATGGTCACGTTAAAGTTTTCTGGTAAACCAATTTGTACTTCTTTGCTTTTACCGTACCATACTTTGGCTTTGGCCAAGACTTGGTTGGCAGGCTGTACACGTACAGTTTCGTAGTTTGCATAACCCCAAGCCAATAATTCACGGGTTTGAGTTGCACGAGCCTGCATGGTCGGCGCACCAAAAATTACCGAAATTAAACGCATTGGGCCACGTTTAGCTGAAGTGGTTAAGCAGAAACCTGCTTCGTTAGTATGACCTGTTTTTAGACCATCTACGCTTGGGTCGGTATATAACAGGGCATTACGGTTGCCTTGTTTAATTCCATTAAAAGAAAACTCTTTTTCAGAATAAATTGGGTAGTATTTTGAGCTGTCATGGATGATGTGCTGCGCTAAAGTCGCCATATCTTTTGCGGTAGAAAAGTGACCTTCAGCAGGCATACCCGTAGAGTTCATAAACTGGGTATTGCTCATGCCAATACGTTTGGCTTCTTCATTCATCATGTGAACGAATGTGCCTTCATTACCTGCAATGTGCTCTGCCATGGCTTTAGATGCATCGTTGCCCGATTGCACGATAATTCCGCGTAGCATTTCAAGTACGGTTGCTGTGCCATTTAAAGGAACATACATACATGATTCTGTGCTGCTGCCACGACACCATGCAGACTCATTCATGCGGACTTGTTCATCTTCCGTGAGTTCGCCTTTTAATAACTTTTGTTCAATGATGAAACTAGTCATCATTTTGGTCATTGAGGCAGGGGCGAGTTTTTCGTTTTCATTTTTTGAAGCTAAAATTTGTCCCGTCTCATAATCCATCAAAACGTATGATTTGTTATTGAGTTCTGGTGGTGTAGCTAAGACAGTTGCTGCATAAGAAAAGCTTGGTAATAGTAATAATGCAGCAAGGGCGCTTTTTGGGGTCATTCTAAGAGGTTCCAATACTTGAGGTATGCACAAAAGAGCTAGCATTTTAGGGCAAAGCTCAGCCGACTTCTATGGGAGAAATCGGCTTATTGATAAAAGTATTGTAACCAAATTGTATTATCTGCTATATGCTGTCAATTCTTGGCAAATTGCTTGGTTTTTGGCTGTTCCAGCAGCTTTGGCATCGGCACGGGCTTCTTTTAAAATTGGCTGGAAGCTTTTTTGTTTGCTGAGTTTACTTAAGGCAGTAACAGCGTCTTTTTCTTTAGGCATATATTCTTGGGCAAGTTTTGTATAACCCTGATGAAATTGATCTTGTTCTTTGACTAGTGAAGGGCAAACTTCAGATAACACATAAATAGCGGCTAATTCTTGCTGAGTCACTTGTTGTAATGGCGTCACTTCAATATTTTCTTCTTGCGCAATTGCGGCTTGACTTAAACCCAAACTGAGCGCAACTGCGCCAAAAAAATGAACTGCACGTGAATTTTTTAAGCCAGAAAATTGCATATCAAGTACCTTAAATATTGTTTGAACTGAATCTACCGATTCATTTAAGTGCTTATAAGATGAATCATTTATTTGCGAATTGAAAGAGTGAAAATGTATTAAAGCTGTGTGATCTGAGCGCAAATCATGTATAAAAAGTGAAGATTAAAGTCTGAAATTTGAAAATCAGTGGCTTGATATAAAGCGTAAAATAATAGTGGAAAAATACCAGATATAAAAACTAAGCATAAAATTTAAGGCAAACTTTGAAAGTTTGCCTTAAAGGGTGAGTATGCAAAATTATTTACAGGCTCAAAATAGTATTTAAATCATGTGATTTAAAGTGCTAATTCTAAAGCTTCCTGACACACTACTTTTTGCTCTTCTTTGGCTGTATCTTTTGCTGCTTCACGCGCTTCAGCTAAAACGGATTGATATTCTGCGTCGGCTTGTAGTTTGGCAAGCGTCATGTTCGATTCTGAATAATCTTGTAGATAAGTTTGAATCAGTGCTTGAATATTGGCATCTAATTTTGCATTTTTTCCAATCAGTGCAGGGCACATTTCAGTCATGACTTGTGCCGCTGCAACATCTTCTTTCACAATCGTATTGGCTTCTGCTGCAGTCAAATCTTCTGCAATTACAGACTGCGTTAATACACCAGCAAAACCTAGACCCAATAAACGACGAAATGACAAAGCTAAAATCATGAGAATCACATATATTTTTGGATGGATGTTAAGCGCTAAATATATATAATCTTTTGTATATTTCAATGAAATGTGCTGATCAGTCATTTTGTTGTCGTGTGCTTATTAAATGTGCTTAGGCATGAATCAGGCACAAACAAGTTTAAGATTGAACCGACGTTGCTATATTTTAGTATATAACCTTTATATTTGTTTTATCTGAGATTTTTCTGTGAATATTTTGATAGCCAATGATGATGGCGTGTTTGCACCTGGTATCCAAGCTTTGGCGAAAGCCTTAAAACCTTTGGGTCGCGTGGTGATTGTTGCACCCGAAAGTGAACGCAGTGGTTTTTCGAGTGCGCTGACTTTAGACCGACCATTACGTCCTGTGCAAATTGCTGAAGATGTCTGGGCAGTGAATGGTACACCTGCAGACTGTGTCTATTTGTCGATGAATGGATTGTTCGATTTCGAATTTGATTTGGTGGTCAGCGGCATTAACAGCGGTGCAAATCTAGGGGATGATGTACTGTACTCAGGCACAGTCGGTGCGGCTTTTGAAGGACGTTTGATGAAACAGCCTGCGATTGCAGTATCACTTGCAGGGCATAATGTACGTGCTTATCAGCATCCACAAGATTATATGCAGGCAGCGCAGTGGGTGCATGACTTCATTGCTCAAGGTTTGCCAAGTTTACCACCTCGTCATATTTATAATGTCAATATTCCGGATGTGCCTGTTTTGCAGGGCACAAAAGTAACGTATCAAGGGCAACGCACCCAGTCCAAACCTATTACCAGTCAGGTCGATCCGCGTGGACGTCAAGTGTATTGGATTGGTTTATCGGGCGAGGCAGTGGCTGCACCGAAAAAAGGCTTAACAGAAATTGAGTCCGATTTTTTTGCGGTAGCGAATGGCTATGTCAGCGTGACGCCAATTCAGATGGACGCCACTAATTATGACGTTTTGCAATCATTGCACAGTCAATTTCCCCCAATTGGCTAACTAATGTTATAACTTTGTGAAAAAGTAGCTTGTAAGCCTCATTTCAAGGACTTTTTTGCTACTCTAAGCGCAATAGAAAGTATTTAGAATTTGTAGAGAGGAAAGAATGCCCGTGGTGTTTCAATATCGTTTATTTAGCACACCAACAGCATTGTTGAAAACCTTAGTTTTATCCAGTGCTATTGTTGCTACCATTGTGTTGAGTGGTTGTGCCTCTAAACCTCAAGTAAATAATTCTGCACGTTTTGCCACAGCGCCGAATTTTTATACTGTACGTTCGGGTGATACTTTAAGTGGTATTGCCGCGCGTTATGGTTTGAGCTACCTCAGCATTGCAGAGATGAACGATATTGCACCGCCTTATCGTATTTATGTCGGGCAGTCTATTCGCCTAAAAAGCGGTAATGCACCACGTACCACAACCACACGCCCTGTAACGCAGGCCGCACCAATTCAGCGTCAAACAGTCACTTTGCCAACGAATCCTGTAACACCTGCACCGGTAACATCGACTACCACCACAACCAGCAGCTCAACGACACCAAGTACACCTGTGCGTAGCAGCACATTACGTTGGGTGAAACCATCGCAAGGTGCGATCATTGAGCATTTTAATTTAGCAACTAATGTTAAAGGTATTCGTTACGGTGGCAATGTCGGTGATCCAATTTATGCAGCTGCCGATGGCCAAGTGGTTTATGCAGCCGATGGTCTGAAAGAATATGGTAATTTAGTTTTAATTAAACATGTTGATGGTTACATTACTGCTTATGCGCATAACAGTAAGATGAATGTGAGCAGTGGTCAGAATGTGACTGCAGGTCAAAAGATTGCCGAAATGGGTTCTTCAGGTGCAACACGTACCATGTTGGAGTTTCAGGTACGTCTAGATGGCAAGCCAATTAATCCGACTCAGGTTTTACCAATAAATTAAATTTCACCGCATAAAACAATAAGTTGCTTTTATCGATAGATGAAGGCAACGATTATAATTTTAGAGGGAATTGATATTAGATCAACTACTAGCAATGGGTCTATTTGCTTGTGTTGTTGAAAAAAACTCGTTTAGCGGTGCATCACGTGATTTAGGGATCACCACTAGTGCCGTCACTCAACAAATCCGTTCACTAGAGCAAGATATACAGTCAGACTTCTGCATCGTTCTACTAGAAAACTGAATTTGACTGAAGTAGGGCAAGCTTTTTCCCCCAGTTGTCAAGAAATGCTTGCTGCTGAGCGTGGTAAAATACGCATTAATGAATTTAGAGATGATTTGGTGGGTGATTTAAGCATTGCCACCACGCTAGAATTAGGCGCGAACCATGTGATTCCTGCACTTTATCATTGGCTATCTGCCCATCGAGGCATATTAATTGAACGTTGATAATGTGCTTGATCGATGAGTTAACAAAAAGCCGCAGTTTGAATTGCGGCTTTTTTAGCAATTCATTTAAGCCAAGAATTTTTTAATCATTGCTACAAGGCGTTCAATCAGTTGATCTGCCTGAGCCTGTGTAATGTTTAAAGTTGGCAATAAACGCACCACAGAACCTGCAGTTACGTTAATAATCATTTTGTATTCGTCACGGGCAATATCGACCAATTCTGCACATGGTTTTGGTAATTCAATACCAATCATCAAGCCAAAACCACGCACGCTTACATTTTGGTCTGCTAATTGCTGACGCAATTGCTCCACAATATAGCCACCCATTTTTGCTGCATTTTCTACTAGGTTTTCTTTCTGGATGGTGTCAATCACGGTATAAACGACACGTGAACCAAGCGCAGTACCGCTATAAGTAGAACCATGATTTCCTGCAGTAAGAACGCCTACACCGCGACCTTGCGTCATGACCGCACCAATGGGAAAACCGTTGCCCAAACCTTTGGCGGTGGTCAGTACGTCAGGCACAATGTTGGTATGCTGATAAGCAAAGAATTTACCTGTACGCCCATTTCCTGTTTGTACTTCATCCAGCATCATCAGCCAGTTGTGTTGATTACAAATACGACGGATATCTTCTAGGTAGCTAAAACCTTGTGGAGCAGTATTCACACCGCCTTCGCCCTGAATCGGCTCGACTAAAATAGCCACAATATCAGGATGCTGAATCGCAGCTTCTTCAATGGCTTCGATATCACCAAAAGGCACACGAATAAAACCTTCAACCAACGGTGCAAAACCTTCCTGAACTTTTTTATTGCCTGTTGCAGAGAGGGTTGCCAAGGTACGACCATGGAAAGAATGATCGGCCACAATAATTTTAGGATTGGCAACGCCTTGCATGTGACCAAACTTACGTGCAATTTTAATTGCACCCTCGTTAGATTCTGCACCACTGTTTGAGAAGAACACTTCTTCCATGCCTGCAACTTGAGCCAGTTTTTGTGCAGCAGCAGTTTGCCATGGCACTTCAAACAAGTTACTGGTGTGAATTAAAGTCGCCGCTTGATCGGCAATTGCTTCGGTAATCGCAGGATGTGCGTGACCTAAACCACATACAGCAATGCCTGTAAGTGCATCTAAGTATTCTGTGCCATTTTCAGTATAAAGATAAGAACCTCGACCGCGGACAAAGCTGATCGGCTGACGGCCAAATACAGGCATCAAATGTGATGGTTGATCAGTTTGCACAGGAGCAAGGGTAATGTTATTCATGACTAACTCTTATCTGTTAGGTTGGAGGAAAAAACTTATATAAGCAAAATCTACTGCAGATGGAAAGCCTAATTGTAAATAAAATTGGATTTATTGCTTTAGACGTACTGTTTTGCTCGGTTTTGGGTATAATGCCACACAGATGAGTTGAGGATTTACCAATGACTGAACAAGTACGTGATACCGAAGCGTTAATTCGTGAACAAATTGCTAAACATGCTGTTCTTCTTTATATGAAAGGCACACCACAATTTCCACAATGCGGTTTTTCTGCGCGCGCAGTAGAAGCACTCAGTCAAATTGGTCGTCCTTTTGCCTATGTGAATATCTTAGAAAACCAAGATATTCGTACCACTTTGCCAAAAATTGCGAACTGGCCAACGTTCCCACAATTGTGGATTAATGGCGAACTCATTGGTGGTAGCGATATTATGTTGGATATGTTCCAAAAAGGTGAGTTAAAACCTTTGGTTGAGCAATATAGCCCAGCACCTGAAGTTTAAAAGTATTGGACTTGGGTCAAATCAAACCCAAGTCATCCATACAAAAAAGTTGATATAAAAAAAGCGCCTCGGCGCTTTTTTTTATATCTGGAATGAGCTTGAATAACTGACTCGAATGACTACGCTTAGTCTGTTACAGAACTTTCTGTTGTAAGTTCAGTCGTTTCAGCTGACTCGGCAGTATCCTCATCCGAAAGTGCTGCATTAGATGGTTCAGCCGTTTTCTGTTTTTTCTTGGCTTTTTGCGCTTTGTCCTTTTGCTCTGGGTCTTTTTTGTCCTTTTCTTTCTTGGACTTTTTCTTTTTCTTCGGCTCTTCTTCAATTTCTGCACCATCTTCAATGGCTTGCCAATATTCAAGTTGTTCCATCACTGCAGCGTAAATTGAACCTTTGCTGTAACGTCCTTTTTTAGTGAGTTTACCAACAGGACGTGCCATTAAAATTTCTAAGGCTTGGTCAATGGTATCAATGGCGTGAATGTGGAATTGACCTTGTTCTACGGCTTCAATCACATCTTTACGCAACATGAGGTGCTGCATATTTTGACGTGGAATAATTACACCTTGCTTACCCATTAAACCTTGCAGTTTACAGGCATCAAAGAACCCTTCAATTTTTGCGTTCACGCCACCAATGGGCTGTACCTGACCAAGTTGATTCATTGAACCTGTAATGGCCCAAGATTGATCAATAGGTAACTGGCTGATTGCAGAAATCAAAGCCGAAAGCTCAGCCACCGTTGCGCTGTCGCCATCAACTTGACCATAACTTTGCTCAAAGGCGAGGGCAGCAGAAAAATGCAAAATTTGTTCACGGCCAAAATGTGCTTTAAGGAAACTGGCCATTAACAATACGCCTTTGGCATGTAAAGAACCGCCTAGTTCTACACTGCGTTCAATATCTAAAATATCGCCACCGCCTTGGTAGACCGAAGCTGTTAAGCGCGAAGGCAAGCCAAATTCGACATCGGCATAGTGAATCACTGACAAGGCGTTAATTTGCCCTAAACGATGCCCACGTGTTTCGATTAACTGCGTACCGCGTGATAAATCTTGCCAGTACAGCTCTCTTAAATAGCCTAAGCGATATTTACGATGATCGAGCGCAGTATTGATATGTTGTTCGGAAACAGTTTTATCACCTGCCTGTGCTGCATGGTGATGCGATTCACGAATTAAATCACCCAAGGTGAGGGCATGTAAGGAAAGTGAGCTTTGATCTTCAGCTTGACGGCTTGAGTCAGTAAGTAATGCTGCCAAAGCAGAACGGTCAAAAGGCAATAATTTGTCAGATTGCACATAGTCGGCAATCAGTTGCATATACGCTTGCTCGTTTTCGTCATTACGTTGTAATGTATCGGTAAAATCGGCACGGATTTTAAAAACGCTGCCCAGTTCGGGTTCTAACTCTAAAATTTCATAATAAATTTCAGGTTCTGCCAGTAAAATCACTTTAATATTCAGTGGAATGGCTTGCGGTTCAATGGAAATGCTACCTGTTAAGGTCAGCATGTGCTCCAATGATGAAAGTTTCAATTGTCCTGACTTTAAGGCGCGTTTCAGTCCTTGCCAAGCATAAGGCTGTTCCAGTAATTGTTCTGCTTCGAGCATCAAAAAGCCGCCATTGGCTTTGTGTAAGCTGCCAGCACGAATTAAGGTAAAGTCAGTGGTGATGGTGCCATTTTGCGTGAGTTGTTCCACATGCCCCAATAAATTGTAATGGGTTGGAAAATCTTCAAAAATAACAGGTACGCCGCTGTTAGGTTTGTGCGTCACAATAATATTAGCTTGATAGCGTGCAGGAATACGACTAAATGTGCCAGGACGAAAATCATCTTCTTCCTGTTCTAAAACAAATTCGACATTATTTATGATGTCTTCGGCATAATATTGTAAATATTCAGTCAAACCTTCGACGCTAGGGTATTTATTTTCAATAATATCAATACGTGGCATCACCACTTGTTTGGCAATATCACGGTTCAAGTCTTGAACTTTGTCACGTGCATCATCTTCTAAATCGCCCAAATGCAAACCCAAACGCTCCAGTTTTTTATTCATATAACGAATATTGGACGCAATTTCTGCACGGGTTTTGCTGTCTAAAGCATTAATATCTTCCTTAGACATTTCCTGCATTTTATCATTTTTCAGATGCACGGGTACAAAACAATGTTCATCTTCCTGCGCAATCAGTTTTAAATCGAGTTCTTCACCTTCACTGGTCAGCTCAATCAAAGCTTGTTGCTGTTCATCACCCGCTTGTTGACGAATCATTTCAATGCGGTTGTGATAGGTTTCTGCTGTAAAACGACGTTCAAGTTGCTTTAAAATAGTTTGCCAAGTTTGATGTAACAAGCTTTGGAATTTAGGCGCTTGACCTGCAGGCAATTGCAAGGCAATCGGTTGGCGCGGGTGTTTGAAGTTATTGACATAAACCCAGTCATTTGGGGTCGGCATGCTCTTAGCATGTTGCTGTAGCAAACGCTTGACCATGGTACGTTTGCCCAATCCCGCCGTACCCACTGCAAAAATATTGTAGCCAGAATATGGCAGGGAAATACCTGCTTCAACCGAAGCGCGTGCCCGATCTTGTCCTAAAAAATTATTCAGCGGTTTAATGCGTCGGGTTGAAGCGGGAATATTATCGTAATTTGGAATATGGGTGAGTTGTGTTGCTGTGAGTCGCGTATTTTCTAAGGTGGTTTGTATTTCGCTTTGTTCAAAGGCAGAGCTGAGAAGCGGTTGTTGTGCGTCTGGCACTGCTGTTGTTGTGTTGGTTGTCATTGATGGGGTGATTTGATCAAGTCTTTGGGTCACTGTAGAAATCCAAAACGAAATAGTGCAGTTAGAAGTTTAAAGGTATACAGGTTTAAGCGGAAAATTCAAGCAAAGCCGTAATTTTTACTACATAATGACAAGGCTGTGGTGGATAATTTCATAAATACTGTTGAAACAGAAGCTATTCCGCGATTGAATAACAACACTTTGACTTGATAGAAAATAATAATCGAATGACCACACAACAGACTGGGCAAACTTCAGCACAAAATACAGGGTGGAAAGCGGCATTTACGACATTTTTAGACCGTCGTGCGCTAATTATGCTGTTTTTGGGCTTCTCTGCAGGTATTCCAATTTTACTGATTTTTTCCAGTCTATCCTTATGGTTGGGCGAAGCAGGTATTGATAAAAGTGCAGTGACCTTCTTTAGCTGGGCCGCTTTGGGTTATTCCTTTAAATTTGTTTGGGCGCCATTAATTGATGAATTGCCTGTACCCTATTTAACTAAAAAACTGGGGCGTCGTCGGGCATGGCTTCTCATTGCCCAATGTTTAATTGTCTGTGCAATTGCCGTGATGGCATTTTCTGACCCTGCGTTGGGACAGTCACATTTATATCAAATGGCATTTGGAGCAGTATTACTGGGTTTTTCTGCTGCTACGCAAGATATTGTGATTGATGCATACCGTATTGAATTGGCTGAAACTCAAATGCAAACCGTATTGGCATCGACCTATAACGCGGGCTATCGCATTGGGATGATTGTCGCGGGGGCAGGTGCTTTATTTTTGGCAGCATCATTAGGTACAGCCAAAGGCAACTATATTTATAGTGCATGGAAAATGACTTATTTGGCGATGGCTTCGGTGATGCTGATTGGCATTATCACGACTCTAGTGATTCGTGAACCACAAGTCAATCGGGTCAACAAGCATTATCAACGACGTGACTATTTCCGTCTAGTTGCAGTGTTTTTTGTTGCGGTACTAAGTTTTGTGTTCTGCTATGTTTTTTCGGGTAATTTAACCGAAACCTTAAAACAACAATTCCAACTCAAAGATGCATTTTTATTATTTTCGATAGAAGCTTTACGATTTATTGCATCGGGTGCAGCGGCTGTAGGTATGGGCACAATTTTGGTCAAATTGGGCGCAGTCAATAAACAGATGGCATTTGAAACATGGGTGCATCCTGTCGCAGATTTTTTTAAACGCTACGGCATGAAACTGGCACTGGTGTTACTACTCTTAATTGGTTTTTATCGAGTTTCAGACATTATTGCAGGTGTAATTTCTAATGTGTTCTATCAGGATCTAAACTTTAGCAAAGAACAAATTGCCGAAGCGGTTAAGGTTTATGGGGTTATTTTTAGCTTGGTGGGTGGCTTCTTGGGTGGCTTACTGGCACAGCGCATGAACATTATGAAATTAATGTTTGTCGGTGCAGTGTTGGCATCATCCACTAATCTTATTTTTATTGGTCTGGTGAAGTCAGGACAGCAACTGAGCGATGTGCAAGTTTATGTGGGGCAGCAACAATATCAAACCCAAGCCGATGAAGTTGGATATTGGAAAGTGGCTGTGCCTAGTCAGGTTTTAGCAACGCAGGATGAAATTCAGGTGCGTGCACAATACCAAACGGGCGATATGCCGTCACGTTTAGTGGCGATGCCGTATTTGCATCAAACTGAGGCCGAAACTGCGCAACTTCAGTTTTTACCACTGACGTCGGATAATCGTATTAGCGCAAATGAAACCAGTAACAGTATTGTCGTACGTGGGCAATATGCAGGGCCTGCCTTAACCGAACAGCAAAAAATTGTACTACAACTAGATGGGCAAAGTTTTGATGCAAAACTGGATGCGCAAGGGATTTTTACTGCAGCGATTGCAGGACAGCTTTTAGCAGACTCACCAAGCAAACAACTACAAGTCGTACTGTGGAATGGGCAGCAAATAATACAGCAACACAGTCAAACCTATCAGGTGGACTTAAGCACTCATGAAGCCAATCCTTTGGATGTAGATATTCAACCTTTGCCGATCGTTCAATCATCTTCAAACAATATGGTTGAAATTCAGGGCAAGGTGATTAAACCATATAGTACAGCATGGTTATATTTTGCCATTATTGTCGATAACTTGGCTTCAGGTTTGGCAGGTGCAGCTTTTATTGCTTTTTTATCGAGTTTAACCAGTGTATCATTTACTGCAGTGCAATATGCAATTTTTAGCTCACTTATGACCCTGACCCCTAAGATTTTAGGCGGTTATTCGGGTACTATAGTGACGAATATTGGCTATCCGAACTTTTTTCTTATGACCACTTTAATTGGAATACCTATTCTAATTTTAGTGGTGTGGGTAGCGAAACTGTTGGGTGAGCATCAACGTACAAGCAAAACCGATTGAATAAAAGGATGAATGTCATGCGCATGCTGCATACCATGTTACGTGTTGGTAATTTAGAGCAATCATTAAAATTTTATACAGAAGTTTTAGGTATGACTTTGCTCCGTAAGCGTGATTACGAAGAAGGTCATTTTACGCTTGCTTTTGTAGGTTATGGCGATGAAGAAAATCATACCGTTTTGGAGCTGACCCATAACTGGGATACAGAAAGTTATGATTTGGGTAATGGCTATGGTCATATTGCAATTGGGGTGGAAGACGCCTACAAAGCATGTGAAGAAATTAAAGCACGTGGTGGTAAGGTGGTACGTGAAGCAGGACCAATGAAAGGTGGCGTGACGGTCATTGCCTTTGTTGAAGACCCAGATGGTTATAAGATTGAACTGATTCAGCAAGATCAGAACGCACGCAATAATTAATCTTTATCTGTGCAACAGTGAAAAATAAACGTTTATTACACAATAAACTGTATATTGTTCAGTATTCATTTTAAAAATATTGAACATCACCTTAAAATGCTCGCTTTTTGAATAGAGCTCAGTAATATACCTTTATCGAAAGGTAAAAATTACTGGGCTTTTTTTGCAACAGTAAAAAATACAGGATGTGTTTATGTTGAAGTTATTGGCATTGGACCGTTTTACCATTCTTTTGTTTGTGATGGTGATCCTCGCCAGTGTCGTGCCTGTGTCAGGGCAGGCCGCCGAAGTTTTTAGTGTGATTACGACGGTTGCCATTGCAATTTTGTTCTTTTTGCATGGGGCGAAATTATCACGTGAAGCTGTCATTCAAGGCATGATGCATTGGAAATTGCATGCGTTGGTGTTTACTTTTACTTTTGCGTTATTTCCGATTTTAGGTTTGCTAGCTAAGCCAATTTTAGTTCCAATGCTTGGGCAGGAGTTGTATTGGGGGTTTTTGTTCATGTGTTTTTTGCCTTCAACCGTCCAATCTTCAATTGCCTTTACTTCAGTGGCAAAAGGCAATGTTGCCAGCGCAGTCTGCAGTGCGTCTTTTTCTAATTTAATTGGGATGTTTATTACCCCGGTTTTAGTAGGAATCTTTATTTTAGGGCAGTCTGAGCACGGTTTTGACCCGACAAACTCGATTATTCAAATTACGTTATTGTTATTGGTGCCATTTATCTTGGGGCAATTATTACGTCCTTATGTTTTTCCACAGATGCTGAAATTGCCAAAATTGGTCAAGGTGTTTGATCAGGGTTCGATTTTGATGGTGGTTTATGGCGCATTTAGTGGGGCAGTGGTAGCAGGATTGTGGCATCAAGTCAGTGGTATGACTTTATTGCTGTTGATTATTGCCTGCTCAATGTTATTGACCCTTGTGATGTGGTTGGCGTGGGTTGTACCGCAATGGTTGGGTTTTGCACGTGAAGATCAAATTGCCGCATTTTTTTGTAGCTCCAAAAAAACCTTAGCCAGTGGTGTACCAATGGCACAAATTTTATTTATTGGGCAGCCTTTGGGGATGATTGTTTTACCCATCATGATTTTCCATCAAATTCAGTTAATGGTGTGTGGCGTGATTGCCAATTATCTTGAGAAGCAGTCAGATTCGACTGAACCGCAAGAATTAAATTCCTAAGAATAATTAGCTTTAAAATATTTTATTCCGTATAATATTGCCCAACTTGTTGTGCTTAGCTCTGACGGTATCCGTCTCGGTGGGCCAAAAGAATGGTCTGTTGTGGTGTTGGTCTGTTTTTAAAGCATTTCCTCATTTTTGTTAATGAGAGTGACCAATTGCGATGACAGCTTAAGCCTTCTTAAATCTTAGGAGTAATCGACGATGCGCGCCGATATTCACCCAAAATATGAAAAATTAGTTGCAACTTGTTCTTGCGGTAACGTAATCGAAACTCGTTCAGCAGTTGGTAAAGAAACTCTTTATCTTGACGTATGTTCTGCATGCCACCCGTTCTACACTGGTAAGCAAAAGAATGTTGACACTGGCGGTCGTATCGACAAGTTCAAACAACGTTTTGCTGGTATGTCACGTTCTATCAAACGTTAATATCCAGTACAAAAAAACGGGCAATTGCCCGTTTTTTTGTGCCTTAGATTTAGGATCTAAAAATATAGACCCTAATGCACAAGACCTTATTGGTCTTGCACATCAATTAAATGATCGAGTTTTTTCTGGAAATAATCACCCTGAATAAAGCGTGCATCGACATTCCATGCATTTGCAAACAGGTTCATATCATTTAAGTCACGTAATAACACTTCAATAGGTTTAATTTCACTATAAATGCTCAATTGTTCCTGCAATTCTTGCGTAGAGTCATCTGAAGCCAGTTTTTCAGTCAGTGCGCTGTGTAAGGTTAAGTAGTGAATATCAACTTGTTTCAAGATGGATTCACTATAAATCGAATGACCAAAATCACGTAGAGAAATTTCAGCACCGTGCTGACGTAATAAATTGATTTGTTTCTGTGCATCACCTAAGTTTTGACTGATATCTTCTTCTGAGAATTGCAAAATTAATGGATGGCTGATACGGCTTCCAATAATCGTAATCAGTTTAGACACAAACTCAGGGAAGCTACGGTCTTGTAATAAAACAAATTTGTTTAAATTGACAATCAACTTTGCTTCAGGGTATTGGGTAATGAAATTGTGTAATTGTTTACAGGCTTCAACCAAAATCCAACGATCCAGTTTAATGGCTAATTCTGGGTCTTCTGCCAAGTCAATTAAGCCAGTCAGTGGTTGCCATTCGGTATTGAAAATAAAGCCGCTGGTTACTTCGTAGGTATATAAGTTAGTATCTTGCTTGTCGTAAAGTTGTTGATATTTAAGATGAATTTCACCTCGATCTAGGCTTTGACGTATAGCAGCAATAATTGCTGATTCACTGTAGGATTGTGGTACAGCAACGGCAGGTTCAATTACATTTAAATTAGATTCACCAAAGGATAAGTCTAAGGCTAAACCTGAGTTATGTTGTTCTTGTGGCTTTGGTAATGCGTTGGCAAAACCTTGGCTAATCAGTTGTTCAAAATTGCTTTCATTTTGAATATCTTGAGTGAGCGGCACATAACCAATACGCAAATTAAGCGGATAGCTGTGTTGATCTACCGTGAGTAATTGGGGTTTCGTGAGTGAGTTTAAGCCAATCAGTTTTGATTCTAAAATTGTAGGCGATTCTGCTTGGAACAAACCAACGACTAAACCATTACTCACATTAAATAAAGGTACATTGGTCTGTTCTTTTAAAAAGTTTTTAATGTTGGCAAAGTAATTTTTTGTGGTTTGCCAGTCGGATTGGAAAATTGAATCTGGGCAGTTCGCCAACGAAAACACCACCAAAGCATTATCACTAGAAGGCTGTTTGGCTAAAGTACGATTCACCAATTGGTAGGCGCTAGGCTTTGCTGTCGCTTTGTCTGAGGTGGTTTGAGTAGGGGCTGTATTATGCGCAGTATTTTCAATATCTATGGTGATTTGTATGGCGTCGTCAGCTGCTGCAATGAATTCAATTTTGAGTGGGTTTTGTTGTGCCAGAAGCGGGTTTTGGCTATGAATATCAAAATGGCCGTGTTCAAACTGTCCTTGACTGACTTTCTTAAAGCGGAATTTAAAATCTGTAATATCTTGGGGTTGCAATAAATCTAATAATGGCAAGCCAATAATGTCATCTTCACTTTTTAAACCAAATAGCTGTAAATATTCAGCATTGGCTTGTGCATGAATTCCTTCCTGAATAATTGCCACAGCTTTGCTACTGTCTTCGACTAGCGCCTGTGCTTGTGATTGCGCATTATCAAGTTCAGTCATAAGTTGTTCTTGTGACTGTTGTAAGCGACTAAAAGACAATGCGCGAATTAAGCCAAAATAGAAGCGTTCAGGATAATCTAAATTGATAATGTCATAGATGCCTTTGCGCACATAACTGGTATATTGTGTGGCATCGTAATCATCTGGTTTGAGTAACAGTAGCGGAAGATTCGGTTGCTGTGATGCACGAATTAAAGTAAGGGCCTGATCGATTTTCATGTCATAAGCACGACCAAAAATCACCAAATCCCAAGTTAAATGTAATTGTTTTTCAAAATTTTTTATGTCATCTAAGAGATAAGCCTGAACACGGTGCTCATTTGCAGTGAGTTGCTCACAAATTTGATTAAAACGTATTTGGTTGTCATCGATTATGAGTAAACGTGTTTTGGTACGTTTGAGCTTTTTAGATAATAATGGATTTCTCACTTTAATGCTTCCCATATATCGTGATTTTTAACTTCATTCACTTGTTTCTGAATAAAACCATCAATTAAAGGCTGTTGTTGATCATTTAACAACTCAAAATCAAAGCGAATAAAGCTTTGGGTAATCAGTAACGGTTTAATTAAGAACACTTTAAGTTCTTCTTCACCTAAACGTAATTGTATGGTTTTTTTATCACGTAAAATTTGCAGATTTGGCAAAATCAACGTGTTATTGACTTCATCAACCTGTGTACTTTGTACCAATAATGTTGGATGATAATTTCCCGTATGTCGATCTGTTTTAATAAAAACAGAACAAGGATAAATATCTTGAGTTAAAATTTCCAAA
The DNA here is from genome assembly GCF_021602765.1 of Acinetobacter sp. KAM396. NCBI lineage: Bacteria > Pseudomonadati > Pseudomonadota > Gammaproteobacteria > Moraxellales > Moraxellaceae > Acinetobacter > Acinetobacter sp. KAM396. The sequence continues at coordinate 86,496 of NZ_BPPH01000001.1, read as the reverse complement.
CCAACTTCTAAACTTTTTTCAACTGATTGTTTAATCCAACGGATTACACCAGCACGCCACGGACTTTGGCTATTTTCCTGAACGAGAATAAATTCACCAGTTTTAAGGTTTTTCGGTGTTTCACCGGTCCATTTAATACGATAGCCATTGACACTAATATCTAAAACATCGGCATTGTGAATTTGTTTGGCTTGACGGTCTAAAGTTTTAACAGCGCTAATATCTACCGTAGAATTGGCATGCATGGCGTTGACAAACTGGCTTTCATTCTGGAATTGGTAGTTATCTCCCAAAGCCAATGTTTCATTGAAGTTTTTACCATTAGAGAGATAAAAATGTGCCACAGTTAATCCAAAGCAAATTTTAATTCGTGCCGAATACTCATAACGCTCATGCACACGTTCTGCCGTATTGGTCAAAATATTATGCAAGTGGAAATGTAGGGCAGGAGTTAAGAACAGTTTTTCATTGCGTGATAAATTTACAGCTTTACGACCTTGAGCTTCATTTAAATGATCAAGCAGGGATTGAGTTGCAATAAAAATGTTGGCATGAAAGCCTTGGCTTTGGTGCGAATTGTAAATAGGGGGATGATCTTTACTTGCATCGACCACATAACGTGAAAATGTCGTTTCTTTGGGTAAAACTTGAATCAGTTTTGCCCAGTCAAAGCTACAAAGATATAAACCTTGAATTTCAGTAGGTCGAATTTGATGGGTATTGAAAATTTCCAATAAAATCAGCTGTGCATAGGCTTGTGCAATATTAATCAGTTGATGTTGTGTACCTTGTAACTGATTAATATTATTTAAATAATAATGTTGTTGAATTGCAGTATCTAAAAGTTGGTGTGCAATCAGCCACTGATTTGGCAAGGCGGGGCTATAAAGCATGTGTTGTTGATAGCGCAGTAGAGCCAATTGCTGTAAAGCATAATAGCTAGATAGAACTCGTGCAGTTTGTAAATTCTTCTTTAAATTAAAGGCAAATAAAGAAAACTTTTGTTGAGAGAGTTGTTGGTGACTGCGTCGGGAAATATCAATATACACTTTGGCGAAGTGACTGCGTAATAACAGCGCGAGTTCAACAATATGATCGTTGCGGTCATTACTAATTAAGGCCTGATTGAAAAAATGCTTTTCTAGGCTGGTGAGTACATTTTCAAGTGTTGGATGAATAGCTTGAATTAAGTCAAAACGTAATGTTTCCTGACATTTCAGTTGTGAAATTTCTAACAGTGCATTAAACAGGGCTTGGGAAGAATCACCCAATTGTAAAATGGATAAATCCGTTGCCCACGCTTGAATGCTTTTAACCGTATTTTGACAAAAACTCAATTGCTCCAGCTTTAGTTCGCTGGGAACTAGAAAAAGATCTGAAGTATTTATATTCATGATTATTATTTAACTCAATAAGTTGAAACCCCAAATAAAGGTGTCTTGTTTTTTTCGCCCGCAATTTCCCTAACGAGTTTAGGAACTAAATAGCCAGGTAAGTTCGCTAAAAGCTCTTTATAGATGTGATCAATGTCTTGCGGCATTAAATCAAAATGATACGCTCCTTTTACTTTATCTAACACGTGTAAATAATAAGGCATCACCCCCGCATCAAAAAGACGATAGCTTAAATCGGCCAAGACCTGAGCAGAATTATTGACCCCATTTAATAAGACTGCTTGATTCAGAACGGTGAAATTTTGCTCAACTAACTTGGTGAGTTGCGAACACGTAAAGTCATCTAATTCTGATGCGTGATTCGAGTGTACCACTAGAATAATACGCAGCCTACTGTTTTTTAGTAAGGAAATCAGCGATTCATCGATACGGTTGGGAATAACAATCGGAACTCGTGAGTGAATTCTCAAAAATTTTAATTGCGGAATAGATGCTAAGCGTTCAATCCAGATATTCAATTTACGATTTGACAAAGTGAGTGGGTCACCACCACTTAAAATCACTTCATTAATATCGGGCTGGCTTTCAATATAATTACGGATATTGTCCCAATCTTCAGTTTTTGGCAGGTTTTCTTGATAAGGAAAGTGTCTTCGGAAACAATAACGGCAATGCACGGCGCAAGCACCAGTCAGGGTGAGCAAAAAGCGTGATTTATATTTGTGTAAGACTCCAGGTTGTTGATTGGCTTGTTCCTCACCCAAAGGGTCGGTGACAAATCCGGGATGATCTTCAAGTTCTAAATGATGCGGCAAAACTTGTAATAGCAAGGGATCGAGCGGATTGCCTTTTTGCATTTTGGCAACAAATGCTCTTGGGGTACGCAATTTAAACTGATTTGATGCCAGTAATGCACCTGACAGCAACTGCTGTTCAGACAACTCTAAAAGATTTAACAATTCGCGTGGGTCGGTGATCAAGTCACTGAGTTGAGATTGCCAGTTTTGTTCTTGGTACAGGTAATTGATCATGCCAGAAAAGTTTTAAATATAAGGTGAAATGAACCAAGCACACATCTGTATAGCCTAGAAGAATTCTGTGTTTATTGAGCGTGAATGCCGTGAATGATTTGATCGCTTTGAATCAGAATCATTATAAAACAGCTGATTTTACCGATATCTTGAGGCGATCGGTAGTGGATTTTCATTGCTTCGTTATGGCTTGCTCATTTACAATACGTCCGATGAAAAAAAAGATGTTGCAAGATGGCGAGCATCGCAAAGCTGCGTTGGTCATTTGCTTGTAGCATATATAGTTAAGTTAGTCAGTTTGGAGTGTGCCAGTCATGGCCTATTATTCTACGAATGATTTCAAGTCAGGCCTTAAGGTTATGCTTGATGGTAACCCATGTTCAATCATGGAAAATGAATATGTAAAGCCAGGTAAAGGTCAAGCGTTTAACCGCGTAAAACTTCGTAACCTTCGTTCTGGTAAAGTTTTAGAAAAAACATTTAAGTCTGGTGATTCATTAGAAGCAGCTGACATTGTAGAAGTAGAAATGGAATATCTCTACAACGATGGCGAAATGTGGAACTTTATGGATCCTGTATCTTTTGAGCAAATAGCTGCTGATAAAACCGCAATGGGTGATGCTGCAAAATGGTTAAAAGATGATTCAAACGAAAAATGTACCATTATGTTGTGGAATGGCGTACCTTTAACAGTAAGCCCACCAAACTTCGTAGTATTAAAAATCGTTGAAACTGATCCAGGCGTTCGTGGTGATACTTCTGGCGGTGGCGGTAAACCAGCGAAACTTGAAACAGGTGCAGTAGTACGTGTTCCATTATTCGTTCAGCAAGAAGAAAGCGTTCGTGTAGATACTCGTACTGGCGATTATTTAGAACGTGCATAATGGTTTAAAAATAGACTATTATCGCAAGGGATGATGAAAATCATCCCTTTTTTTATGCCAAAGTATTAGATCAAAACAAGGAGATGCAGAGTAAAGTCGCAAAGGAAAACAGCAGTACCTCGAATAATTTAAGACGCTGATTGAATGCAACAAATATGAGGGATTGAAATGGAATCTGTTCAGCCGAAGTCAACTCTGACTTCAAAAATTATATGGCTTTTGGTCGCCATATTGGGTGCAGTATCTTTTGGGATATTGGCAGTCAGTAGAGGCGAACACGTCAATGCAGTCTGGTTAGTTTTAGCCGCAGTCTGTGTCTATAGCATCGCATATCGTTTCTACAGTTTATTTATTGCCACCAAAGTCTTTGAATTAAATGAACGACGTTTAACCCCTGCACATCGTTTGGCAGATGGTTTGGATTATGTGCCGACCAATAAAGGCGTGCTGTTCGGGCACCATTTTGCGGCCATTGCAGGTGCAGGTCCTTTAGTCGGGCCTATTCTCGCTGCACAAATGGGATATTTGCCAGGGACTATTTGGCTTTTGGTGGGCGTAGTGTTGGCGGGTGCAGTACAGGACTTTTTGGTATTGTTTATTTCGACCCGTCGTGATGGTCGCTCTTTGGGTGAAATGGCCAAGCAAGAACTCGGTTCATTTGCAGGTGTGATTGTCATGCTCGGTGCATTGGGTGTGATGGTGATTATTCTTGCTGTGCTGGCGCTAGTCGTGGTTAAAGCCTTAACCAATAGCCCGTGGGGTGTATTTAGTATTGCAGCCACCATCCCAATTGCAATTTTTATGGGCATTTATATGCGCTTTATCCGCCCAGGGAAAATTGCAGAGGTCTCCATTATTGGTTTTGTACTGATGATGATGGGTATTATCTACGGTGAAAATGTAGCACAACATCCCTATTGGGGCCCACTGTTTACCCTAAGTGGTACAGAGCTGACTTGGTGCTTAATTGCTTACGGTTTTATTGCCTCAGTATTGCCTGTGTGGTTACTGTTGGCGCCACGTGATTATTTATCTACCTTCTTAAAAATTGGTGTGATTGCAGGTTTGGCTGTCGGGATTGTATTTGCAATGCCTGAAATGAAAATGCCTGCCGTGACACAATTTATTGATGGTACTGGCCCTGTTTTTGCGGGTTCGATGTTTCCTTTCTTATTTATTACGATTGCTTGTGGTGCGATCTCGGGTTTCCACGCACTGGTTTCTTCAGGTACGACGCCAAAACTGGTCAATAACGAAAAAGACATTCGGATGATTGGCTATGGCGGCATGTTGATGGAGTCTTTCGTGGCGATCATGGCGATGATTTGTGCCACGGTGCTAGACCCGGGCGTGTACTTTGCTATTAACGCACCCACTGCAGTTTTAGGTACAACTGTCGAAAGTGCGGCAGAAGCGGTACGAAATTTAGGCTTTGTGGTGAGCCCTGAAACTTTAACCATTTTGGCAAAAGAAGTGGGCGAAAGCTCGATTCTGTCACGTACGGGCGGTGCGCCAACTTTTGCGATTGGTATGGCACATATCATCACCGAGATTTTTAATAACCGCTCGATGATGGCGTTCTGGTATCACTTTGCCATTCTATTTGAAGCTTTATTTATTTTAACTGCGGTAGATGCAGGTACACGTGCTTGCCGTTTCATGGTGCAAGATACTGTGGGGATTGTTATTCCTGTGGTGAAAAATTCTCATAATTTCTTTGGTAACTTGCTTGGCACGGCAGTCGCAGTGGCAGGTTGGGGCTTTTTCGTCTATCAAGGGGTGGTCGATCCTTTAGGCGGTATTAACAGTTTATGGCCGCTGTTTGGTATTGGTAACCAAATTTTGGCAGCAATGGCGCTCATTTTAGGTACAGTGATTTTGTTTAAAATGAAAAAAGAAAAATATGTTTGGGTGACGATTATCCCAACCGTATTCTTGTTCATTACTTCCATGACCGCAGGCTGGCAAAAGATTTTCCACGACAATCCAAAAATTGGTTTCTTGGCGCAAGCAGATCGTTTCAGTGCCGCAATTCAACGCAATGAAATTTTAGCACCTGCTAAAACAGTCACCGAAATGCAAACCATTGTGATGTCGAATCAAATTAACGCCGTGTTATGTGCATTCTTTATGATTGTGGCATTTGTGATGTTGTTCGCTGCTATTAGGGTAATTCGCCGTGCATTGGCAAGCCCAACGCCAACTGTACATGAAGCCGAAGCGATTTATCGTGATCCTGAAACTATTCAGCCAAATAGCAGTCATTAGGAGTCAGCACATGATTAAGCTGAAATTTGCCCAACAGGGCAAAACAGTGATTTACAACATCATTAAAATGACCATCATGTCGCAAAAGGATTTGATTTTGAATCCGAAAAACTGGTCGCGTATCGCTACTTTGTGGCAGCGTTTGCAACAAAGTTTTCGTTTAATGGTTGGTGTACCGGATTATCAGAACTATTTGGAACACATGCGTAAGCATCATCCAGATTTAGAAGCCATGGATGCGAAGACTTTTTATCGTTATTGTGTCGATGCCCGTTATCCATCGGCAAAAGGTGGTTTGAAAAAGTGTCCGTGTTAATCCCGCATCAGGATGAAAAGTATAGAGATATGGGCTGCTTAACCCTCAGTGATTAGGCAGCTTAGAATATCTTTAGGATTTCTTTGGAAATTTAGAAAAACGGTGTATGTTTAAACATGCGCCATTTTTTTTGGGACAAGGGGATTTACTGTGATTTGGGGTACAGAAAAAGTTCAAAAACAACAACTGACGCAAGCGCAGCAACCGCTCAATGCACAAATTGAATTTTATGCTGGCAAAATTCAGGCTTTTTTGACAGAAATTAATACCATTATTTTAGATAAAGAACAGCAGACCAAATTGGCGCTAAGTTGTTTGTTAGCAGGCGGGCATGTGCTTTTTGAAGATTTACCCGGATTAGGTAAAACTACCTTAGCGAGCGCTTTAGCCCACTTGGCAGGTCTACAATTTCAGCGCATTCAATTTACCAATGACATGCTGGCTAGTGATGTGATTGGTGTAAATATGTTCAATCAAAAAGAACATCAATTTGAATTTAAGCAAGGTCCTATTTTTACCCAAATTTTATTGGCCGATGAAATTAACCGTTGTTCGCCTAAAACTCAAAGTGCCTTGTTAGAAGCCATGGAAGAGGGGGCAGTCACGGTGGATGGTGTGCGTTATGGTTTACCACAACCCTTTTGGGTAATTGCCACACAAAACCCACTGTTTCAAAGTGGTACTTATGCGCTGCCAGAATCACAGCTTGATCGCTTTTTAATGCGTTTGACTTTGGGTTATCCATCGCGTTTTGCTGAAAAAATGCTGTTGCAACAAAACTCAAGACATGCGCTGATTGCTAGTTTGAAACATATTTTTACTGAAACAGAAATTTTAAACTTACAGCAATTGGTCACAGAAATTCACGTATCAGATACTGCGCTAGACTACTTACTCGACTTAGCCGCAGAAACCCGTAAAGCTCGCCACGGATTATCGACTCGTGGTGTTTTGGCATTAAAAAAAGCAGCGCAAGCTCACGCCTTAATCGAGCAACGCAGTTTTGTCACTGCCGATGATATTCAAGCGGTATTTGTGGCCGTTGCGGCACATCGTATTGGATTGAGTGAGGCAGAAACTTTGCAGGTGATGCAACAGGTTAAAGTGAGTTAGTACACGCATGTTGAAGCAAGCATGGCAAAACTGGATCAAGACACGTTTTCTGTTTGATCGGCACAAAATCTTAAAACAAAAAGATATTTTGGTTTTTACTTACCAACAGGGTTATCTGTATTTAGTACTGATTTTGATCACGTTTATTGCTGGCGTGAATTATGGTAATAACTTGATTTTAGGCTTTTGCTTTTTGATCAGCGCCATTTTGTGTATCAGTTTTTATTTGACCTTTAAGCAGCTGCATGAATTAGAGATTGAAATTGTGACCCCGGAAGTTGGGCAAGTGGGCGAAGTATTGCAATTACAATTGCATTTCAAACAACAGCTCGCCCAGACACGTTATTTATGGATTAAAGCCGATCATCAATTAGCAAAGGTTCTCATTCAAGACACCCAACAGCAGTATATTTTGACATTTTTTGCAGCACAACGTGGGCAGTTTCATTACCCTCATTTACACATTTATTCGGTTTATCCTTTTGGACTAGTACGTGCATGGACTTACTTGAATTTGTCACGTATCACTTGGGTGGCGCCAAAAGCCGACATATATAGCGCAGAAAACAAACAGCATCTACACAGCTTTCAACCCGATTTAGACGAGTTTCGTGAGCTGCGTGATTTTCAATTGGGCGATTCCTTGCAAGCCGTGTCATGGAAGCAAGCTGCACGCGGTCAGGGCTTATATGTAAAAGTATTTGAACAATATCAGGATCAACAGAGTATCGATATTTATTATGAACACATGCCTGCACCGACCCACGAAGAAAAATTAAGTTTGATGATGGGTTTGGTCGAGCAATGCGAACAACAACAGTTGAATTATGCCATGTTTTTGCCGCATGCGATCCTTGAAAAAGGTGTGGGTGAGCGTCAGTTGAAACAGGCAAAAATTCTTTTGGCACAGGCTTGACAATCATGCACCACTCAATTCAGCAATCTATTCTGCTTAGCCTGATTTTAATTTTGGCTGCTCACATGCTGTTTAGCCCTGTGGCATTGAGTATTATTTTTGCCATGATGTTGTTGCTGTTGTATCGTCACTATAAAAAGAAGACAGCACGTATTTCTAAAGTTTTGACTTATGGATTGACCTGCTGTGCTTTAGCCAGTATTTATCTGAGTTATCAAAGTCTGATAGGCATAGAGGCAGGGGTTGGCTTATTAAGCACCTTTTTGTTTGCCAAAGCTTTAGAAAGTCAAACCCAACGCGACCTGATTATTTTATTTAATTTTGCACTCTTTGTGAGTGCCAGTTCATTTTTATATAGCCAAAGCATGTGGATGACCGTGTTGGTCATTCTATGTTTGATCAGCTGTTTAATTGGATTATATCGAATTCAAAAAAGCGCATTTGCAGATTATGCGTCGCGTCATTCGAGCAGCCAAGATGCGAGGCATGACCTTAAAAATGTCGCCAAGTTTATTGCATACGCTTTGCCATTCTTTTTATTATTATTTTTATTCTTTCCTCGTTTGCCGCCATTATGGCATGTGCCTATTCCAGACGCCAAAGGTGTGACAGGTATTAGTGACACGATGTCACCGGGCGATATTGCTGAATTATCACAATCTTCTGCTTTGGCATTTCGTATTGTGGGGAATATGCAGCAACTGCCGCCACGTTCAAAACTATATTGGCGGGCGATGGTACTAGATCAATATGATGGTCGTACATGGACAAGCAATTTTAGCAATCAACAACCTGTTCAGGCAGCACAATTACAGCCAGACCAAGTCGATTTTCAGTATCAATACATTACAGCAGATCCACGTGTCCAATGGATTATGGCATTGGAAAAATCCGTGCCAAATCAGCAGGGATATATATTGCGCAGTGATTGGAGTATGGTGCCACAGCGTCAAAATGGTCGGATTCAACCGATTGCTTTGCAGTGGGTTGGGGAATCCGCACGTATTCAAGGGGATGATGCACAGAACGAGCGTTATCGACGCTTTAGCCAGCGTTTAAATGTTCAGGTACAGACGCAATCTGACCCAAAAGCTCAGCAATTTGCCCTGCAGATGTTTGCTCAAAGTCAGCAACAACCTGAACGCTACGTGCAGAATGTATTGCAGTGGTACCGAAGTAATGGCTTTAGTTATACCTTAAAACCTGGAATGCTCGGACAAAACCGAGTCGATGAATTCTTGTTTCAGAGTAAGCAAGGTTTTTGTGAACATTATGCCTCAAGTTTTGCCTTATTGATGCGTTATGTCGGGATTCCAGCGCGTGTAGTCGTGGGCTATCAGGGTGGGGAACTTGCACCCGATGGACAAAGCTGGGAAGTACGACAGCAAGATGCACATGCTTGGACAGAAGTGTTGCTCAATCAACAATGGGTACGCATAGACCCGACAGCCATCATTGCACCTCAACGTATAGATGATGGTATGCAAAACCTAATGGCAGATGATCGGGCCGTTTTGGGTGCTGACACACAAATGTGGCAATACCAACATTCTAATTTTATTCGTTCTTTACGGGTGTGGAGTGATTATGCAAGTTATCAATGGCAAAGCAAGGTCGTGGGTTATGATGCCGAGTCACAGCGTCACTGGTTTGGATGCTTAGGGCTGCACTCAAACTATGCTTTGGCAGCGGTGTTGGTTTCAAGTATTCTCTTGATCTTAGCAGGGTATTTTGGCTGGATTTTTTGGAAAAAACGTCAGCAAGGTTCTCGCATAAATCGTGCCTTAGACAAATTTTCTAAAAGATTGCCCGCTCAGTTGCAAAAACAGGATGCAGAAACAGTGAGTGTGTGGATGCAGCGTTTAGCAGCGCAGGTAGATGCAAATGAACAAGAGGCATTTAAGCGTTTAGGCGTGTGTTATCAACAATATACTTATGCGCCTGAGTATGACTCTACTTCAGAGCAGGTAGTTTTGGATTTGCTTAAAACTTGCGCGGATGTGCTGAAAAAACACAGAAAGGGCTTGTCTTAAAAACCAAAACTGAATATGATGCGAAACACTTTAGGCGTATAGCTCAGTTGGTTAGAGCGCTACGTTGACATCGTAGAGGTCTCCAGTTCGAGTCTGGATATGCCTACCATATATATATCAAAGGTTTGCAAGGAATTTCATGTACTTGCAAGCCTTTTTTATTGCCTTTTCCTTGTTGCCATTGTTGCCGATGTTGCGAAATGGACAACACTTAAAACTTAATTTGTGTCATCATTGTGTCAGGATTTGTGTCAAGAAACGTGTCTAACCTTGTTTGAAAAAACGTGGCGCTCATTTCTTACATAACTTTACATAAATGGTGAACAGCAATGAAATTACCAAAACCTAGACAGCGTGGCAGCAGTTGGTCAATCTCAATCATGCTTAATGGCAAGCGTGAATATTGCACACGTGATACCGAGCAAGAATGCTTGCATTGGGCAATGGCTAGATTGATTGAAGCCAACTCCACGCCAAAAGAAGAAATAGAAGCGCAGCGTAAAACTGTGACTACATTTTTTGATTTATTTAATCTTTACTATAAAGCACACGGCAAAGACTCTAAATCTAAAAAATATATTCGCGAGCAGCTGGATTCATTTGAAAAGCGATTTGGCTTGCTTGGTCGCAAAGACATTACGCAGATCACGCCGCAAGATTTAACGCACTGGCGCAACAAAAGACAATCCGAAGTGTCGGACGGCACAGTATTAAAAGAAATATCCCTCTATAGTTCCGTCTTTACTTTCGCCCAAAAGGAATTGTTTATTTTAGACAGCAATCCATTTTTCAGTCTTAAAAAACCACGCAAGCCAAAGCCAAGAAACAGACGCATTTTGCAGTCTGAAATAGATAGAATTCTTGCTGAATTAAAATATGAAGTTGGTAATGTGCCGCGCACCAGCAACCAATACGTTGCATGGGCATTTCTCTTTGCAATTGAAACAGCTATGCGTCGTGGCGAAATATTATCAATTCGCAGGGCAAATATATTTAAAGACCATATTCACTTGGCTGACACCAAAAACGGTGAAGAAAGGGATGTGCCGCTTACTAAGAAAGCTAGAGAGTTGATGGCGCTGATTCAGCATAATGATGACCGCTTAATCCCGCTTACTGAGAATGCATTTAGATTGCAATTTGAGCGTGCAAAGGCAAGGGCAGGTGTTGAAGAAGTCAGATTTCACGACACACGCCATGAAGCGATTACTCGTTTTGTGAATGACCAGAAATTGCCAGTTGAGGTTTTAGCCAAGGTCACAGGGCATAAAACAATTAAGGTTTTGGTGAACACTTACTATAATCCCGACGTCAAGGATATATTGAAAATGCTAGATAGCTAGGCGTTAATTTTTACGCCTAGGACCACCAGTGGATTTTTTGGCTTTAGGATTTAGGATTTCATCTGCAATCGCTGCGTTGTATAAGCATTTTGTGCTCAATCCTTGATTGTACCCTGCCAACTTACGTCTAACAGTCTGTGCGCTGATATTGTATTTAGCTGCAAGTTGTTCAGAACTCAGTAGCACCGTGTCAAGCAACTTCACTTCTTTGACAACACCACCAAAGACATTCTCACCGACCAAAACCTGTGGCGGCTTGTCTGCTTCAATTGTTAGTTGAAATGTTTTCATTTGCCACTCTCCAATCTTTTACCCGCTTTGATTTCTTCATCAGTGGCGTGTTTTATTTGAAATGACCAACAACCTAATGAATTTTCCAAAAAGTATGTAGTCTCTGAATCTTTGATATGTGGTGTAAGGTTTTCAATTCTTTTGATCTCATGAACCGTATCCAAAGAGTAAGATTTAGCCAATACAACCTTATCCCCAACCTCAAAAATATTGTGCTGGCGGCGGTGCTCAAGAAGCTCATCACCAAGCTCAGGACGTGTGAACTTTGTACCTGTTGCTTTAATCACATAAGGAAAGTCATCGGCAAGTAGTGTGTTTTTATATTCATAGGCCGCACACTCATACCCGCCCAACTGTTCAATTAGATTCACTAGACACCTCTCCCAAAGCCTTAACCACACCAATCGGCAACCCAAACACACCTTTAAAATCACGATCAAACTGCCCACTCTTGATGAGCGTATCAATGCAGTTTTTAGGCTCTTGATGCTCTGCGATATAACTGCTCAATGCTTGATATATATCGTTTGAATTATCCTTGGTTACACCAACATGAATCTTGTCACCGATGTTCTTAACTGGAAATCCAACATCAAGATTTGAAGCTTCGATAATTTCCATAAATGGTCCAAATTCATCCTGATTAAAAATCAGATCAAACGGCATTTCTTTGTGCAACTCATCGCAAACATAGTTAGCCAATTGAAGCTTGGTTAGTTGAATTTCAGTCATTGGCTGGCTCCTGTGCTTCGATCATTGCTTTATTCTTTGCAAGAATTTCCATGCACTCAGCGTGAGTTCCAACAAAGAAATTAGCTTTTTCAGATGGGTTGATTGCTTCAGCAAACCAAGTGCCAAAAAGTTTTTCTTTATCGACACGCGCTTGAGTAAATTTATTAATTTCCATAATTTCACCGAGGTCGATCAAATCTCCTAAGCAATCAAAATCAGATTCATTTGAGCAAAGGTTTTCAGGCTCATCATTGTCTTGCCAATAACAAAAAATATTTTCTTTCGGTACTAAAACAAACCCATCGGGAATGGCTTGGGCTTTGGCTCTATTCAACCCGATGAGCCAAGAATCCCATGCAACTTGAGTTGGTTCATGCAAATACTCATCACACTCATCAACCGCAAAACCATAGTCTGAAAACTCAACAAGACCTGTATCAGTTAAATGCTGCTCAAACGCCTCTCTTTCTTTCAGCAAATCCATCACTCTTTCTCCCGCTCATCAAGTGCCGCTTTAACACCAATTGCAATAAGCTCTTGTAGGCGATAATGAGTAAGAGTCTCTTGACCTAGCTTATTTGCCTCATGTTCCTTGGCTGCTTGCCATGTACACCAGCTTGAATTAATTTCATTCAGAGCTTCACTGTATTCCTCATCCCATTCAATTAATTCATAAACATTTTCCAATTCGTTATATTGAATATTTGGCAAATATTTGAAATCCACACCTTGTGAAAGCAGGTGTTTTTCATGAGCAATTTTTTCTTTATTAATATCCATCACGCCACCTCGTATCTATGCGCTACGTCATAACAACGCTGAATCTGCGGTTTAAACCGTTCCTTGTAGCAAGCCTTGCAGTTAGCATCCAAACAAGGCGAACCATCTTTTTTCTTGCGACCAGTGCCAAAGAAAAATTGCTTTGTTGCAGGGTAGTAGTCACCACAGGTAATGCACTGCTTTTCAGTACCAAGCTCTGTTTCGATGTACTTAGCCATCACGCCACCTTCGCTAAATTATTCATCATCACAGCCTTGCGATACTTACTCGCCATAGCTAAATGCAAATCCTGAATAAAACCTTTCCCATTGTTGAAATACTGCTTTAGAAAAAGCTCGTAACGCTGAGAAAGATATTCATCTAATTCGTAAAACTCTTTAATTTCGTGACGCTCGAAAGGAATCACGCTGCGCTTCACACCATCGCTAAGTTGCTTTTTCACAATCATGGCGTTTTTCTTGAGTTCAATTTTGTGACCGCCACGATCCAACCATTCGATAAAGGCGGGTGAAATACTGTTGGGTAGTTTCATGCTGCCACCTTCCCTTTACTGCTCTCAGCAAATAGCTGCTCATAGTAGTTTTGACAGTGCGGAATCTTGTCCTTGATCTTCTGAATAACCAATTCATCACGCTCGATTGTCACAGTGGTTTTGCGCTCTCGAATATCAATTTTTTCGACAAGATGAACCAATTGATCTATGTCATCCCAATCTTTTAAAAGCTCGGGTGGGCAAGGGAATAGCCAAAAATCAACATTTGCCACTTCGCAGTCATACAGCCACATATACGCCTGCATCTGAACGTCATAGCCTGCTTTTTTAACTTTCTCCATTGCTTCATCTTGGAAAAATGGGTGTGTGCCAATATCCCAAGTAACTTTGGTGTCGATAATGAGTTTTCGCTCAAGATCAAGCACATCACACTCGCCAGTGATTAGCTCATTTTCAACACGTCCAACATGCTTTTGGTAATTGCGGAAACGCATCTTGCCCGACATTTCAATCGCTAAATCTTCTAGCAAGTTGCCTTTTTGCGTGTACTGATTACCCGTGAATGAACGAAAGCCATATAAATCTTCTTTCACGATGTCACGGATAGCCGATTTTGCTGTGTCGCTGATGACAGCCGCTTTAGAGCGACCATCACCGATTAATTTGTGCAGGGAAGAACAGCGGAATAGTTTCATCACTGAGCCTCCACCGCTACACGCTGCGCATCTGTTAAGCTATACCCATCTAAGATATAAGCCTTATCAATCGCATTAGCGTTTAGTTGTTCAAGTGCTGCATTGAATTCATCGTCATTCAGCGTTGGTTTTGGTGCTTCCAAGTCCGCAATTGATTCTTGATGGTCGATGTAGTCAAACTCGTCTTTATCCACATCACGAATGACTGCCTGGTCTGCCATTTGTGCTTTTTGCATATCAATCGAAAGTGGCGCTTGCTTAGATAAAAGCAGCTTCAACACGGTTTTAAGCGCCATTGCGTCAAAATTATCTTTCCAAACCCCATAACCCGATTTGAATGACTGGCTATAATTTCCAGCATGTTTTTCAATCTCTGCTTTACTCATATAAAGCTCAGCAGTGAAGCCGTTTAATAACTTAAAGAAAGCCACATAACCAATAGGCAAGCCTTGACTTGGAATAGTCCAGTCAAACTCATAACCGAGCAGTGGATTGGCTGAAATTAATTGCCCTTGATAAACAGGTGTAGCAGCAATGCGACTAAATTGACCTGATCGTTGAGCAAGCTGCACGAATCCTTTGTATCCAAGCTGAAATTGAGCTTCCACTACTTTTTGATACTGAGGAAATTCTTTGCCGTTGTAATATTTTTTAACCCGATTTCCATTAGCATCAAGCAAGGGTATTTTATTTCCATTAGCATCTTTTGCATCTGTGCTATAAGGAACAATGTAGGCAAAACCAAGATTGTTATTGATTGGCAGGTTTAGCGTTGCAGCCATACATGCAGCACTAAAAATAGTCTGCGGGTCGGCATTTACTAACATTGAGTTGCTGTTCACGATCTGCAATACAGACGTTGCAAAAGCAGGGGCGTTCTTACCAACAAGCTCTTTTAACTTTTCCTGAACCATTGGCTTTGCGAAAAAGTCTTTAGCGTTATGTCTAACTGGTGCGTTCATCCGTAAATCTCCTCTGCACGACGCTCTAATTGGCGCTCATACGCATATTCAAAATGTTCTTCTAACAATTGATTCAGTTTAAAGACCTGGTCGCTGGTGAGCATGAATTGCTGACCTTCTTTCGCTGTCACACCATCTGCACACAAAATAGTTGCAAGCGAGTTGTCAGGCGCAAACATCGAATCAATCTCAACATCCACATCATCCTGCGGGTCTAAACCATCGTTGTGAATATAGGTTTGAGTCGATTGCATCAAAGGAATAAAGCATTCCATACGAGCATCTAAAACATGCTTAAAGCGATATTCCAAAGTGAAAATTGCACCGTTTTCTTCAGCCTGAACTTCGGTTAGCACAAAGTCTAAAAAGACAGGGGCAAGGACTGTTTCTTGAGTAATTGCGTTCATCGCATAGCCTCCTGATGTGCTTTAGCCGCTTTCACCTGCGAAACTTGTTCCGCTTCACAAGCCTTTAAACCAACGCCTAAAAAGATGAATGTACTTGCTGCAATTAGTGCAGATGCAGCAGCATTTGAAGCAAAGCTTTTAAGCTTAGAAACAAAGCGTTTTTTGTCTTGGCGCTTAATTAGCGTTTCGACTAGCTTGTTTTGGGATGTGTTTGTTGCCATAATGACCTCGTTGTATTCGAGCCCCGCTGTTGTCCAGACCGTCGGGGCTTTTTGTTGTTTACGAGGTCAATAGTAAACATGATGTGTACTGTAGTCAACACTTTAAATAAACAAATGTGTAATTAATTTATAAACAACTGTTTTATATAGACATAAAAAAAGACCGCATAAGCAGTCTTAAAATTTCATTTTGTTTACTTATCTATGGCAGCGAATTTTGCACATTAAATGCATAAGCGATAACTTCAAACTCCTGGTCAATAATTTCTTGCTGCGTTAAAACTTCTTCTTTGTATTCGTCACTATTGGCGCTAACAATCCTTATGCCGCCCATTGGCATTCTGTATAAGTATTTAAACTTAAAAAGACCACCGTGACATATCGCATAAATCTTTCCATCAATAACATTCTTTCTACCTATGTCAACGTAAACCGTTGCACCATCATTAATGACTGGGGACATTGAGTTGCCGAAAGCTGTTAATGCAAGCGCATTTGCTGGATCAACACCATAACGCCTTAATGTTGAGGCGCTTAGTCTTAGCTTCCTTGTTTCTGTGTTTATGATTTCGCCAAGCGACCCTGAGCCACAAGACACTAAAACATCTTTATAAAACGGCACTTCAACCTCATCACTTTCTAGTGGGGTGGAGCTATCCCACCCTGCAACACGAGAAACATCACTACCAGAGCTCTCACCAACACCACTTAAAATCCAGTTTGCAGAACAGCCAAACTCAGCAGCAGCTTTTAAAGACCCAGCTTTTGACACACCACGCTTCTTCCAGTTGGTCAGCGTTTGTGGTGATTCATCAATACGTCTTGCGATTTCTTCCTGGCTTAGATTGTTGCTCGCCTCAAGCAGTCTTTTAAATGAATCGTGCATAACAAACCCCTTTTGTTCTTGGTTTTATTATCTCAACAGTAAACAAATTGTGTTAAACAAATGATTTGACATCAGTAAACACAGCGTTTACTATCTAATACACAAATGTTTATAGGAGAGTGAAATGTCTATCAGCACTGATAAAGACATCATTGTTGCTCTTGGTGGGTCAACAAAAGTTGCTGAGATGCTTGGCTTAAAAAGCAAACAGCGAGTTCAAAACTGGATGACAAGAGGGATACCTGCGGAGGTGAAGCTCCAGTATCCGCATATCTTTTTAAATCCAAATATCTCAAGTGTGGCTCGCAACAAGGATGTTGCGTGATGGGGGTAGACGATATGCAAGAAGCATTGGATTTAGGTTTTCTTGATGTGCATGGGAAAAAGACCGACTCAACATCAGTCCGCATGACACATGAAGCATTGCAAGCGATTGATGCACTGGCAGCAATGGACGACATAAAGCGTTCAGAGTGGATTCGGGATGCAGCCATTGAGAAGCTCCTGAAGTTCAAGAAACAACATGAGTATCTCAGCAGGGCGTTTGGTAGTACCACGAATACGGTGAATACATCGTCCACAAATAAAGAAAGCCCAGTAGCGCGAACTACTGAGCCTGACGTTCAATAAGGAGTCTAACCAACATGAACATGCCAATTTTACCACAGTTTGGAAATTCTGAACAATCAATGACAAGTCTGGAAATTGCAGAGCTTTGTCAAAAACGTCACGACAATGTGAAGCGCACAATAGAAATCCTTTCAGGGAAAACAGACAAGCGTGATGCTGTAATAGCACGTCCTCACAGTGAGGTTGTGCAAAAGGAAGTAAATAACCGCATTTACGATGTTGAAGTTTACATTTTTAAGGGTGAGCAAGGAAAATTAGACAGCATCACAATTGTTGCTCAACTTTGCCCAGAGTTTACCGCAGCACTGGTAAAGCGTTGGTATGAGCTAGAAAACCAAAACGCTGTGCGACTACCTCAAACATTTGCTGAAGCGCTTCAACTTGCAGCAGATCAGGCGCGTCAATTAGAACTAGCAGCACCAAAGGTTAAATACTTCGACAAGGTTGTAGATCGCTCAACACTTCTCAATGCAACGCAAGTAGCTCAAAAGCTTGGTATGTCAGCAGTGGCAATGAATAAGTTGCTAGATGAGTTAGATGTGTATAGCCGCAATGTGAAGCGCGCACGTGTGTTTAAGCAGTGGTTTATCGATGCTGGCTATGGCGAATTAAAACAAACAGAGCTTGGCTTTTCCCAACCAATGTTCACCACCAAAGGTGAGGCGTGGGCAATCGAGAAATTAGTAAGTGAGGGTGTGGCGTAATGCATTACTACAAACGCAACATAGGTGATTATGCCAAAAAAGCAGGGCGCTTATCCATGCTTGAGCATGGCGCTTACACCTTGCTTATGGATGCAGTTTATGACCGTGAAACATTCCCAACTTTAGAAGAAGCATTAGATTGGGCGTGGGCGCGTGATGAAGCAGAAGTGGCGGCGGTTAAATTCGTCCTAAGTAAGTTTTTCGAGCTTCAGGAAGATGGTCGTTATGTGCAAAACCGTATTCAAGAGGAGCTAGATTCCTACAAATCCAAGGCTGAAACAAATGCACGAATCGCCAAAGATCGTGAAGCAAAACGTAAATATAAGCACGAAGCGTCACGAACCGTGCACGAAGCGTGTGAGGAAAAACACGAACCGTCACCTAACCATAAACCATTAACCAATAACCAAGAACCAGTAACCAATATAAATATTACGGCAGATGAATCTGCAAAAAATCCGAAGCCGAAACGCATCACCAAAAAACAGAAAGCGATTAATGCGCTGATTGAAATGGGGGTTGGTGAGAAGTATGCGCAAGCCGTTATTGAAAAACGTAAAGGCTCTGAGTTCACAGAATTGGCGATAGAGGAAATCAAACTTCAGGCTGAAGCTGTGAATCTTAATTTTGTGCAGGCAATCGAGTTTGCTGCAAAGCAAGAATGGGGATCGTTTAGAGCTGATTGGTATCAAAACCGAATGGCTAAGCAGCAACAAGCATACCACCCACAAAACCAAGCTAACCCATGGGCTGAATACAACCAACGAGTAGGCGAGCAATTTAGCCAAAACGAAATGGTGGATGTCACACCAAAAAAGTCGGTACTGATTGAGGAGGTGGGTCATGCGTAATGAGTTCACCAGAGAACAGACTTTGCTTCAAACATTGCAAGTACGCTATGGCGGTCAATTCCAAAAGCGTTATGCACACCTTAGCCCTGATGTGATGGAAACCGTTGTTCGTGGCGCTGTGATGATGCTAACCGATGAGCAATTCAATCAAGGCATGGCGCGACTGTATTCAAGTCGATATTGCCCAGACATTGCTGAGTTCCAATCATGGTGTGTTGCTGGATCGTGGTGGACTGTTGAGGAAGCTTGGCAGCGTGCTTGTGATTACTCAAATCAATCAGAGCATGAATTACTCGCTGAAAAACTAAAAGTTACCACTTTGACCAAAAAAGCTTGGGATTCGGTTTATTGGTTGGTTGAGCAGGGAAGCATGAAAGAGGCTTTCAAGCAGTTCAAATCAATCTATGAAACCTATTTGACCAAAGCGCAAATGCAAGGACGTCAACAAGAGTGGTATGTGCCACCAAAAATGATTGCCACAGCACAACCAAAAGGCATTGCTAAAAACCTCAATAAAAAACTCAGTGACAAAGATCAGGCAATTTGTGATCTGACTCAAAAATTCATGTCCGAGGGACTTGGATGGAAAGATGCGTTTAATCGCGCTCAAGTCGAGGTTTTAGGGCAACCAAAGCCACTTTTCAAAAACATGAATGCAGGCGGTGCAGCATGAAAGACCTAAACAAAGTTTTGATGTTTGTATTTATGGCGATTGGTGCTGCGTTGGTTAAGTGGGGTGGGGTGTGAGAAACGACTCAATAAACATATTTGAGAATCGCTTGGATATTTTAATTTTTGCTGCCCATTCAAGAAGCACTTTCACTGTTGCAGATATTTTTGAAGCTGTTCTTGAAGCGCAGCGAGTCACGATTCGCAAATGCTTGAAGGATTTGGTGAATGCTGGGTATTTAGAAAAAGTGACGATTTACGACTACAGAGCCACCGACAAAGCAAAGCAACTATTTGGATCACAGGCATGAAAAAGCGCAATAAGAAATACAACCCGAACAAGCTAGTCAATCTGTATCGAAACGAATTGGCTAAAACTTATGAGCTTTGGTCATCTTTTGATGATGTTGAATTGACCGAAGCATCAAACAAATTGAAAGCCGCTGGCCTGTCACAAAAAGAAAGTATCGAGGGTATGTATGAGTATTTCGATGGCGATCTTGTTGTGCCAATTTTGTGGGATTTAATGGTTGATGACACTGCGTTTTTTGTGGGCATGGATTCTTACTACTACCACAAGGACGACCCAACCGACATTCAGAGTTCAGCAGTGCAGTTTGATGTGCCTGCTATGACTTACGACCAATTTAAGCTTGGTGGTAGTGATAAGAAAGTGGTGGATGAACACGGCTTTAAACGCAGATGGAAAGGCTTAGAGCAAGAAACTGATGATGTGCATAAGCCATTTTTGGATAAGGGTTACAAGCTGTTTAAGTGCATGTGCTACATGAAAGCAGATGTGAAATTTAAGGATTTTCAGTCTTACAACAAGTTTAAAGCAGAGCGTGTGAATCGCGGAATGCGCAGGAAATATCGTTTACAGGAGTTGGCAGCATGACACAGTTATTCGCTTACTTGTTTTTCATCATCGGGTTGTTGTCGGTGATGCTGGGTGGTCTAGGTTTTGGTGCTTATTGGGGTTTGTCTACTTTTACGGATGAGGGGCTTGACCCAGAGATTACAGAGAAAGAATACGTCTTTTTTCTGTCGGCTTTGATTGTAATGGGTTTGGTTTTAGTGGTTGGCGCATTGGGGTTAGAGGGATGACAGGATTCACAGAATTGAGAGATCAGGCGAATCGAACGACTGATTTGCAAGAAAAGGAATTACTGCTAGAGCAACTTGAAGCGCTGCATAGAGCAGCGGATGAAGAAAGCAAGTTGCATGAAGATTTGATTCGCGGGGAATGGAGGGTTTGGAATGAGTGATTTTGAGAAATATTGGAAAGAGAATGCGTCTAAAGATTCATGGGCCAATAAAGCTGTGGCTTGGAATATTTGGAAAGAAAAACAAGCCAAAATTGATGAGCTGCAGAAAGAAAACGCTGCACTCGTTCATGTTATCAAAAGTCGTGACATTCAACTAGAAAATGAAAAGCATGAATATGACGAGTTGGTGAGTAAGCTGGTAGATAGCAAGATGAAAAATACAAAGCTGCAAAAGCGGGTGGATGCGGTAAAAGGACTAGCACAAACACTATGGGAGAAGTCTGAGGAGAAACACCAGCAAGGCAAGGTGTGGGAGTCAAAGACTTTAGGAGAGTGTGCAGATGAAATATTGGATGTGTTAGAGCAAGCGCTCAAGGGTGGTGATGAGTGAGTGAGATTAATAACACATTAAACGAACGTGGCGCTCGATATGGCAATTATTCCGATGTGGCGGGTACAACTCAGAAGCTCATGGCTATCGTTGAATGTGGCGCAAACTACGAGCATTTAAACGCAGAGCAGAAAACCAGTCTTTTTATGATTTGCAACAAGATTGCTCGGGCTGTGAATGGTGACCCGCAATATTTTGACAACTATCGCGACATTGCTGGATATGCAACTTTGGCTGAAAGAGCGTGTGAAGTGGTGGAAACACCTAAAGCGATTTTGGAAGCCTTGCGAGGTGACAATGCGTAGAGCCGCAAAGGTTGATGCAAATCAAACTGAAATTGTAAAGGCGTTACGTCAGGTTGGGGCAAGTGTTCAATCACTTGCTGCAACTGGAAAGGGTGTGCCTGATTTACTGGTTGGTTTTAGGGGTAAGAATCTGCTTCTCGAAGTAAAAGACGGTGGCAAGGTTAAGTCAGCGCGTAAGCTTACGCCTGATCAGATCGAGTGGCACCAGAGTTGGCGTGGTCATGTTGCAGTGGTCGAGTCTGCAGAACAAGCAATTAAAGTTTTGGGGGAATAGGGATGAATGAAGTAACAGAAAAGTTTATAGAAGTTAAAGAAGCTGTTTCAACCAAGGTTGAGATTTGCGCAAAAGCAATAAGCGATGATTCAAGAAATTTAAGAACAATCCAGCGGCTAGTGATTTGTGATTTTGTCGGATCAATACTTGCTGAAATTGGTCGTGATGAAACATTGAAAATGCTTGACGAATTAAAAGCCGATGTTGAGGCGGTTTATAAGCAGTCCTTGAATTAAGGGGATTGGAATGGCTTTAGAGGTGATAGGAATGAATGCAGCAGTTGAAAAATTGAGTAGTTTTGAGTGGTTGGGTCGAGAGCTACGAGCTAAGGTTGCTGTATATGAGGCTTGTATAGCAGCAACAGGTGAAAGGCCGCCAAGTTGGGATGAGAAGCTTGGTGTGATTGCAAAAATGGAGTGTGAGCTTCAAAAGGATTTAGCATATCTACTTGCCACAGGTGAATACTCAGCAGAATCACCAGAGCGTAAAAGAATTGAAGATCATCTCTTTAAGTCGATCTATGCGGTTGCTGATAGTGAGAAAAAATATAAGAAAAATGAGCTACCAAATACATGTCGGCTTATTGCTCGAATGGAGTTGTTTTTCTTTTTGTATCACTGGTTGAATGATGATTACAAGTTACAAGGTCGATTAAGAGCAGCAGGTATTTTAAATGTAATGACTGTGAAGACTTATGAGAACAATTGGAAGCATTATGGTGATGCGCTTAATTTAATGCTAACTGAAGCGAAAGAGGCAGCAGACACTCATATCAATAACTATAGAAAAGATTTGAGATTGAAAAATTGACAACTTTCTCCCGATTTGGTACGTTTAGTTTATAGTGGCAAAACTATACGCAAGCCACTTTGAAAGCAAATGACGATCAGGACAGACTGATAATTACCGTAAAGCTCACAGAAATGTGGGCTTTTTTTATGGCGGCTTTCTTTTATTCGTAGTGGTTTAAATTGAATGCCGTCACCTGGATTCAGGAGAAAACATGCTCCAATTCTTAAAGCGACTGTTCTGCATTCACGATTACGACTACGAGTCGGATATTTTCATTCAGGTTGAATGTCGCAAGTGTGGCAAAGTAAAAAAGTAAATTGAGTTAAATATGAAATTTGAGTCGTTAGAGCCTAACGGCTCTTTTTTTATGCTTAATGAAAACACAATGCTTGGTCATGGTGATTGTCTAGAACTGATGAAAACTATTCCTGATGGTTCAGTTGATATGGTTTTAACAGACCCGCCATACGGAACAACGGCCTGCAAATGGGATAGCGTGATTCCGTTCGAGCCGATGTGGGTTGAATTAAAACGCATCATTAAGCCGAATGGTGCTATTGTTTTGTTTGGTAGTGAGCCTTTTAGTAGTGCTTTGCGTATGAGTAACATTAAGCAGTATAAGTACGATTGGGTTTGGGATAAAACAAAGGGTGGTAATTTTGCTTTAGCAAGAAAACAACCAATGAAATCACATGAGATGATCCACGTTTTTTATGCAAAGCAATGCAACTATTATCCAATTATGGAGCAGCGTGGAAAGCCTAGAAAAAAGGGTGGTGGTAAAGCCTCTGATAATTTCGGAATAATTCCTACAGAGAGTTTTAATAACTTATATTACCCAAAGACAATATTGCAATATTCAACAGGTTCAAGAAAAGATCATTTTCACCCCACCCAAAAACCTGTAGCACTACTTGAATACCTAATAAAAACCTATACACAAGAAAATGAAACGGTTTTAGACTTCACAATGGGAAGTGGCAGCACAGGTGTTGCAGCTAAAAACCTAAACCGAAAGTTTATTGGTATTGAGATGGATCAGAATTATTTTGAGATAGCCAAGAAGCGTATTCAAGATTCCTAACCCTCGCCACTCCAGTGGCATTTGCCGAACGTATTACGGCACATAAGACCTTGCTCAATATGCATTATTGGCGGGGTTTTTCTTTTCTTATTGGCGGTGGTCATGGTTGATCGTGTCGAAGCATCTAAAAACTTAGAAATACTTAAAGCAAACCAAGCGCGGTTAATGAATTACAACCATTTGTTTTCAAGCTATGCATTTAAACAAGACTGTGGTGCTGAATTAAAGAAGATTGGCAGGCAGATTTACAACATAGAGAAGCAGCTCAATGCGAAGTCCTAAGCGACTCGCTGAGATTCGTAAGCTTCCGTGTGTGAGGTGCGGTAATCCAAACTCACAAGCGGCTCATTCAAATAGCGCCAAGCACGGTAAGGGTAGAGGGATAAAAGCAGATGATTCGTTTACAGTTCCTTTGTGTCACGTGTGCCATTCTGATTTTGATCAGTACAAGTTGGGCAACCGAGAACAAAGTGAAGCCATGTTTGAGAAGTGGTTGGTTAAGACTGAGTTGATGATGCGAAAAGGTGGTGAGGTGTTTTGATGAATGTGGATATCATAAAAAATAAACCAGTAGGCGCTACACACTATCGTACTGACACTGAATACCCAACATATTACATTGTTGCACCAAACGGGATTTTCTACTTTACCAGAACTGGTGATATTAGACGTTCCTACACAAGCAAAGCATGGCTTGAAATTAACCTGAAAGCATTTTAAGCTATTATTTCTGACAGCCAGATATAACATGTGGTATGTAATGTTTTTCTGCAAAGCCTATCATTAATTTGATGGGCTTTTTTTATTGTGAGAGGAAAAATGGAAAACCAACATCAAAAAATCAAAGGCTACCGTGACTTATCCCAAGCCGAAATTGATCTTATGAACGAGATCAAGGCGATTGGCCCGCAGGTTCAAGCTGTAATTGAGAAAGTGCAAAAACACATATCAACACAGCGATACAACTGTAAATGTGATGCGGGTCAAGCATTGGTAAACGGGGAAGAGTGGGAGCGACTGGAGGCAGCTACTCCAGAGCGATTTGCCGCCATGGCCAAGACAGACTTTCAGACTGGTCTAATGTATCTGGTTCGCGCTGTAGCTCAACCAACCAGTTTTTAAATAGAAATGGAGATAGGAAATGCAAAAAGCCGTGTTTCCTATCCAAAGTCATGCTGACATCACCAAAGCCATCAACTATATGCACACCCATTACACTCAAGCGATTAATGATGGTAAGCCGTTAAGGGTGGTGATAGATCGGAAGCAGGATGATAGATCCACTGCACAGAATAGGCTCTATTGGCTCTGGGTCACTCAATGGTCCAAGCGCCAAGGCACAGATAAAGACTCAGAGCATCTATTCTTTAAAAAGCAATTCTTGGCGCGTATTTATCATCGTGATGATGTGGGTCAATACAGAAAGACCTTTGCAGCAGTCAAAGTATTAAGAGATCAGAAGCATCCGCAATACCATGCTGTGGCAGACGGATTGAATGAATTGATTAGTACCACGGATGCAACGGTGGACCAGTTCACTGAGTACCTAAATGACATTCATGCATTCTGTAATAAACATGGGTGCTATCTGCATACACCTGATGATTTGATGTTTGCAATGGAGTAAAGATATGGCGAACCTAACGCCTAAACAGCAAAGGTTTGTCGAAGAATATCTGATAGACCTGAATGCAACGCAAGCTGCGATACGTGCGGGGTACAGTGAGAAAACAGCCAAAGAGATTGGAAGCGAAAACCTCACAAAACCTAACATTGCAAAAGCCATTCAAGAAGCGCAAGAAAGCCTATCAAACAAAACTCAATTAACCGTTGATATGGTGGTGAGTGGCTTGCTTAAAGAAGCTCAAGACTATGCAGAAGGCTCTACACAATCAGCACGTGTATCTGCCTGGGCGCATCTTGGCAAACACTTAGGCATGTTCAAAGACAAAATTGAACATTCAGGCGACCCAAACAACCCAATCAACATGAGTTTAAAGGTGGTATTCGAAGATGATGGAGAAACGAGTACCGATTAAGTTCAAGCCACTTTATACGCATCTAAAAAACAACAAACTGTTCTATGTGTATCACGGTGGTCGAGGCGGTGGTAAATCGTGGGAGATTGCAGACTTTCTACTGATCGAAGGTGCAAAACAAAAGCATCGCATTCTTTGCTGTCGTGAAGTGCAAAAGTCAATTAAGCAGTCTGTGCATAAACTCTTATCAGATCGCATTGCAGCACTAGGCTTAGGTCACTTCTATCAAATTTTAGAAACAGAAATACGCGGCATCAACGGCACTGAATTTAGCTTTGCTGGCTTGCTGAATCATACAGTCGAATCGGTTAAGTCATTCGAGGGTGCAACAATTACGTGGATTGAAGAAGCGCAGACAGTGAGTGCATTCTCATTGTCTATTTTGATTCCCACAGTTGTTCGTACTTCTAAGCCGATGGTTATCATGTCAATGAACCCAAAGCTACCAAGTGACGCTGTTTATTCGCAATACGTGCTTGGTGAGCGTGACGACACTGTTGTGGTGCAGATCAATTACACAGACAACAAAGAATGCCCAGATGAATTGATTGCACTCGCTGAACAGATGAAAGCCGATGACTACGATCAATATGAGCATATTTGGCTTGGTAGACCCAAAGAAATTGCAGATGGTGCAATCTACAAAGCCGAGTTTGAGCAGATCAAGCGTGAAAACCGTATCTGTAAAGTTCCGCACGACCCCAATTTACCTGTTTACACATCATGGGATTTGGGGATTCTTGACCCTACATCGATTTGGTTTTTTCAGGTTTATGGTAAGGAAGTCCGAGCAATCGATCATTATGAGGCGAACAATGAGCCGTTGGCGCATTACGCTCGCATTCTCGATGAGAAAAAGCAGCAGTACGGCTATCAGTACGAAAAGCATTTTGCACCGCACGACATTGCAGCACGTGACCTATCAAGTGGTGTGAGCCGTGAGCAAACGATGGCTAATCTTGGCTATCGAATGAATAAAGGCGCAAGGCTTGGTGTTGAAGATCGTATCGAAGCCACACGGCAATTCTTGAAAAATTGTTGGTTTGATGCTGAAAACTGTAAGCACGGTATTCGCGCATTACAAAACTATCGTCGTGAATTTAACGACAAATTAGAGCAATTTAAGGCAACGCCAGTGCATGACTGGGCTTCACATAGCTCGGATGCCTTTGGTGAGGGTGCTTTAAACATCAACAAAATGCATGAAACAGCCAAACCAAAACCGATACCGCAGCTTAAACGCAGTGGATGGATGAGCTAATGGACAAGAAACAAGACAAAAAACAGGATCAGATTCTCAACGAGATTCGCCAAAACCTGAAAACTGCTGAAGAATATTGGCACGATAATTATGAACGTGGTGTTGAAGATAAAGAGTTTGTGACAGTTGAAGGCGCTCAGTGGGAAAAGGGCGCAGTTGCTAAACGTCGGGCAGATGGTAAACCATCGCTTGAGTTTAACTTATCACGTGCTTACTGCCGCCAGCAGATCAATACACAACGTCAAAACCGACCACAAGCTAAAGTTATCCCTGTGGATAATGGTGCTGATGTTGATGTGGCTGCAATCATTGAGGGTTTGATTAAAGATACTGAAGAAGGTTCAGACGCTGAATCGGCTTACGATACCGCAGCAGAAAACGCGGTTTATGGTGGCATTGGCTTTTTCCGTATCATTACCGACTACGTGAATGAGTTGTCATTCAACCAAGAACCTCGCTTTATGCCTGTGCATAATCCACATGCAGTCTATATCGACCCACTCAGCCGTGCGCTTGATGGCTCAGATATGAATTGGGCCATTGTGGGTGAGTGGGTCAAGAAATCAGACATTGAGAAGCAGTACGGCAAAGATGCTCTGGTTGATGTAGATTTTGAAGAATACTCCAGTTGGTGTAACGATGTAGACGATACCATTCGCATTGCTGAATACTTCAAGAAAACTCAGGTGCAAGACAAGCTTTGGATGCTTGAAGATGGCACCACAGGCTACAAGTCAGAGTTGCTTGAGAAGTACGGTTATACCGAAGAAGAAGCATTGGCTAGTGGTTATGTTGTCAATGAGCGTGATACTACTCGAACTGAAATCAAATGGTTCAAGGTGTCGGGTTCTAAGGTACTAGAAGAAACCATTTTCCCTGGTCAGTACATCCCGATTATTCCTGTTTATGGTGAAGTGACATTTGTTGAGGAAGAACGTCACATCTTCTCATTGGTTCACTTTGCTAAAGACCCACAGCGTTTGTTCAACTACTGGAAGTCTACCGAAGCGCATATTTTGCAGAAAAACCAAGATGATGTTTTGGTTGTGGATGCTAAAGGTATCTCAGGCTTTGAGGATCAGTGGCGCAATCCAGGTAGTTATGCAGCAGTGATGTATAACTACAGTGATGAAGACGGTGGTCAGAACGGATTGCCTCAGCGCATCGGTGCAGCACAACCGCCAGTTGGCATCCTGAATGCCGCAGAATCAGCCAAAACAGCGATTACAGACATTTTAAACATGCATGCACCTGTCATGGGCGGTCAAGGCAATGAAACGTCAGGCGTTGCGATTGGTATGCGTCAGCGTCAGTCTGAAACTGCACAGTTCCATTTGCAAGACAACTTAAACAAATCCATCCGACATGCTGCTCGCATCCTGCTTGGTCTGTATCAGGCACTTTATACGGTGCCAATGATGCGTAGAATCATCGGTACAGATGGTGAGGCTAAGATGGTTGGTTTACTGCAAGAGAATGGCGAGGGTGTTTTCACTGATATAACAGTTGGTCGCTATGATGTTCGCATGGACACAGGTCCATCATTCAATACTCAGCGTGAACAAAACTTTGCCTTGATGATGCAGTTACTCAGCATGAATCCTCAGTTGTTCAGCTTGATTGGTGACATTCTGCTACAAAACTCACCACTCCTGAACGCTAAAGAAATTGCAGAGCGCATCAAAACCACAATGCCACCTCAAGTGCTTGGCAATGGTGATCAGATTGATCCTGAACAGGCTAAAGCGCAGATTATGCAACTAGATCAACTTGTGCAGAAGATGACAGCTGACCTTGAGCAACTGCAAAAACAGGTAACTGATAAAGAAGCAGATCGACAACTTGAATTGGTTAAAATCCAGTTGCAAGCCGAAAAAGATATTCAGGTCGCACAGATCAATAATTCAGGTCGTGCTGATGTTGAAGAATTACGCGGCATTGTCGAGTTGATGAAACAGCAGATTGACTTACGCAATGCACCGCAAGACTGGCTTGAGCAAGGTGAAGATGTGGATGAATACACCCCATCGGAAGCTTATGAGCCAGAATACGATGACGAATACTCGCAACCCGAATGGTCTGAGCCACCACCGGATATTGCGCCAACAGACATGGAAAGCCCTGCCAATGAGCAGGGTTTTTTAATGCCTGAAGAAACGGTTCAGCCTAATCTCGCTCTCAATCCCGATCAGATTGAGGACAGCGCATTGATCAACACTGGTGGCGATTTGCTGCCAAACATGGAGCAGAACAATGACGTTTGAAAGTGACGACATCGTAGATACAGGCGCTACGGAAAACACAGCCGCAGAAGTCGAAACAGAGCAAACTGAAGAATGGCAGCCTGAGCAGCCGAACAATGGTGAAGAAACCGAAGCTGAGCAATCAGATGAGGAAAAAGCCAAACAGGAAGCTGAGCAGGAAAGCAAGAAAAAGAACCGAGCACAGGAGCGCATTCAACAGTTAGCGCGTGAGCGTGCCGAGTTGAAGCGTGAGCTTGATGAATACAAAGCCAAGCTTGAGGCACCCAAAGCAGCAAGTGAAGCACCACAAATCGAGGATTTTGAGGATTACAGCGAATACCTGCAAGCCCAGCAAGACTTTTTTGTGAAGCAAGCAGAAGATCGAGTTCTCCAAAAGCTTAAAGCCGAGCAGGAGCAGAAGGAACAGATTGAACGTCAGGTTCAGTTTGAAACTGCTGTGAATGAATTGCGTGATGAAGGGGTTGATGTTGAGTCATTGGTGAAGAAAGCCAATGAATTACCAGAATTACCAATCACATTAGATCAGTTTGGTTTAAGCCCGAAAGAAACACTTTCACTTGCTGCCGACATTATCCAAAACGATGAGCTGTATCTCGAATTGTCACAGATGAATCAAGTCCAAGCAGCAATGCGAATTGGTCAGATCATCGGTGCAAAACAGCCGTCTAAAGCTGCTCCAAAAGTACCAAACACACCAAAACCAATCAAACCAACGTCAGCCAATGCTCCAGTGGCTCGCAGTCCTGCGGCTATGAGTGATGACGAATGGTATCGACAAGAATTGAAATCTCGAAAAGGTAAATGATTATGGCTAACCAAGTTTTAACCCATCAAATGATTGCTCGTGAAGCTGCAAAGATGCTCGAAGAGCTTGCACCGTTCACAGCAAATATCAACAAGGGCCGTCAAGATGAGTTTGGCACTGATGTGTCAGGCTTCAAAAAAGGCGACACAGTAAAAATCAAAATTCCGACTGCTGGTAAAGTGTTTGATGGTGCAACATTTGCTGCAGGTGGTTCTGCTGCGGATGTGATCGAAGAATCGGTAAACTTATCGCTGGATACGCAAAAGCACATTGCTCTGCAGTTTGGCACCAAAGAGAAGATGCTCGACATCTCGGACTTTAAAGAGCGTATCTTGATGCCGCAAATGCGCACCCTTGCGTCTGTGGTTGAAGCTGACTTGATCTCTAAAGCCGTTCTAGGTGTTCCAAACACTGTATCAATGAACACAGCAGGTACTAACCCATCAAATGCATTGGCTCTAGCTCGTGCCAAGATGAACCAATACTTAGCTCCAGCAGGTGACCGTTCAACTTTAATCACAAGCACAGCAAACGTGGCGTTATCTGGTGAAATCTCTCGCTTGTATAACCCGACTCAAGCATCTAGCAAAGCATACCTTGATGGCTATGTAGCAACTGCGTTTGGTCAAGACTTGTATGAACACCAGTCAATCCCGACGCATACCAAAGGCACAGCGGAAACTGTGACCGTTGCAGCAGCATCGCAAACTGGTGACACCATTAAAATGGCGGCTGGTACTGCAGGCACATTGGTTAAAGGTGAAGTGATTACCATCGCTGGTGTGAATGCGGTTCATCCGTTGACTGGTCAAGACACTGGCGTGTTACAACAATTCGTTGTGACTGAAACTGTAACAGTGGCAACAACTGCAACTGATGTGAAGATTTACCCATCAATCAACACAACTGCACCAAACAAAACTGTTTCTGCTGGCCCTGCAAATACTGCGGCGGTTACTTCGGTTTCTGTGGCTGGCGTGCAAAACCTTGCGTTCCACAAAGACGCATTCACGGCAGCATTCGCACCATTACCAGTGATTGCATCATGTGAAGGTTACACAGCACGTTTGCCAAGCGGTATTAGTGTTCGTGTGATGACGTTTGGTGATGGTAACAACGATCTTGAGCGTACTCGTATCGACGTACTGTATGGCTTCCAAACAGTTCGTGGTTTACATGCGGTTCGTATTCCACAAGTGACTTCATAAGTTAAACGGGCGGGGCTTCGGCTCCGTCTTTTTATTTATCTTGAGGATTGAAACATGCAATACCCAAAGATGCTCTACAAGGGCAGTCAAGCGAAATACACATACGAAATCGCACAACATGAAGCGCATGAAGATGAACTTCGCGAACAAGGTTGGATTGGTTTTTATGATCTGCCAGAGCAAAGTGAAAGTGAGAAAGTTGGTGAGATTTACTCAACCGACCTAAAAGCATCAGATGAAGCATTGGCTGAAGCAAAGGATGAAATTGAACGACTGAACAACATCATCGCCAACGGTATGCAAGAAAACATCGAGCTACGCAAGCAGATTCGATTTAAAGAATTGGAAGATACCCCAGCAGATGACTTAAAGGTGATGCTTGATGAAAAAGGTGTGCAATATGGCGCACGAGATAACAAAGCAACCTTGGTGAACTTGGTGTTAAGCCATGAAGCTAATCATCAGGACTGATTCACAGAAAATTATTGAAGCTTTAATTTTAAAAGGTTGGATAGGTAGATAATCATGAACGTCACCAAGATCATTGAATCAGCACTTAAACAGTTAGGGGTATTGGCCGCAGGTGAGAATGCTGAAGCAAGCGAGCTTGTGGACGCACTTTACTCTCTACAGGGTGTTTTGGCTCAATGGGCCACAATGCGACTCTATGTAAACAAGGTGCAGGAAATCACGCTAAACCTAACAGGTACAGCAACCATTTCCCCTGATGCTTTGGATAACCCAGCACTGGTCGCATCCATTCAGCACGTTTCCGATACCGCTACACTAGATGGTGAGCCAATTCGATTGGTTCGTGACACCAACACAACCACAACCAATCCGGCGGTCACTTACTCGGTATCTGGCAACATCTGGACATTTAGCGGCACTGGTGAATTAAAGTTCAAGGCTTTCTCTTTGCCATACGCATTAGAGCCTGGTGATGAATTGGTGCTACCACCACAGTATGAGCGAGCCTTGTTTTTAACGCTGGCGGTTGAGCTTGCGCCAATGTTTGGGCTCGAGCCTACGCAAATGCTCTTACTGAACCAGCGCAATGCTATCGAAGTCTTGAGGCGCAGCAATATTACACCGCTGTATGTGAAAAACGACTTGGATATTGGGGTGAGTGGATACGATGAATGTTATTGATTTGCCGATTGTTGGTCAGTCCTACCACCTTAAAGACTGGGCAATTGACTGCCAGCGCACTTTAAATTTCTACCCTCAAGTGGTTGAAAGTGGTAATACTCCGCAGGTGTCGGCATTATTACCAACACCAGGGCTAGTAAAAAGGTTTGGATTCTCAGGCGCTATTCGTGGTCTGTATGCGCTTAATAGCGCTGTTTTGGTCGTGGCAGGTCAGACACTATATCGAGTTGATAAAAACGACAATGTGAAGCAGATAGGCGCAATTACCGGAACAGATATTGTCTATTTTGCTGACAATGGCATTCATGTCATGATTGTCGGGGGAAGCACCTATAAATACACTATTACCAGTGAATTACTAAGCGTCATTAATGCTAGTGACGGCTCTGAGTTCATGGGTGCTTCTGATGTAACCTTGCTTGATTCCCGTCTTGTATGGACTGTTCCAAATTCAGGTCGGATTCAATGGTCAGACTTACTTGAAACCGCAACATCCGGCTTAAACTACGCCACCGCAGAAGCGAAGTCGGACAACCTGATCAGAACTATCACCGTAAATAGCCAACTTTGGTTGATTGGCGAAAAGACAACTGAGGTCTGGATAAGCACCGGCAATCCAGACTTGCCATTTCAGCGCATGTCAGGTGCTTTCATTGCAACTGGTTGTGCTGCTAAAAATTCTGTTTGTGTGTTTGGTGGTGGACTGGCATGGCTTACACGCTCCGAGCACGGTCAGGCGCAAATTGTCGTAACACAAGGCTATCAGGCGCAGCGCGTATCAAATCATGCAATTGAAACGGAAATTGCAAACTACGAGCGCGTTGATGATGCTTATTCATTTGCTTATCAACAAGACGGTCATGCTTTCTTGATGATGACTTTCCCGACCGCTAAAAAAACATGGTGTTTTGATGCGACCACGAATATGTGGCATGAGCGTAGTTTTTATAATTTGACTGAGTATCAGCATGAGCACCACCGCGCTATGACCCATGTGTTTTTTAATGGTGAGCACTTGGTGGGTGATCGATCTAACGGCATTGTTTACCGATTATGCCCCGATTGCAGTACCGACAACTTAGAGCCAATTCTACGAGAGCGAGTTACACCAGTCATTAACCCGCAAGGCTCACAACTGGTATTTGATGCAGTTGAGTTGATATTACAAACCGGTCAGCAGGAAAACACTAATCCGGTAGTTCGCCTGGACTGGTCAGACGATCGTGGCAAATCATGGTCCAAAGACCGAGTTTTGGATTTTGGTGCAATTGGTGAATTCAACAAGCGCACTGTATTTAATCGATTGGGGCAGTCCAGAAACCGAGTATTCCGACTAAGAATCAGTGATTCAAGCCGACTGGTTATTCTTGGGGCTAAAGCAAGGGTGAGATAAAGC
Organism: Acinetobacter sp. KAM396; assembly: GCF_021602765.1. Taxonomy (NCBI): domain Bacteria; kingdom Pseudomonadati; phylum Pseudomonadota; class Gammaproteobacteria; order Moraxellales; family Moraxellaceae; genus Acinetobacter; species Acinetobacter sp. KAM396. The sequence goes on along the minus strand of NZ_BPPH01000001.1, from coordinate 52,638 downwards.
CAATGTTTGATACAACTCAGGTGCCGATTCAAGAGCCAATGTATATCAATGGGCAATTGTCGCAAGTCTGGTATATGTTCTTTTTGCGGTTGTCACAGGTGGCATCGGTTGATGATCAGGCCGACTTAGCTGAAATCACACAGATGGCTCATCAATTGCCACCGCAAGCCATACAAAACCAAACCTTATTAGATTTAAGCGCAATAAAAGATGAGCTTTATGTGGCGCCTATACAGCAAGCCGCTCAAGATCAAATACAGCCGCTTCAAGCGGTTTTTTTATTGCCTGAATTTCATGCACCGCTGGCAATAGTGCCATCAAGCGAGATACTTAATGATTCTATATAAAACACCGTTCAAGCCGCAAACCTTGGTTGCTGGTGATGTTTTGGCGTATGAAGTTAAAAGCGCAGCAATCGCCCATATTCGAGCTTGTACCTTTCACAATGCAAGTGGGGATAACGTAAATATTGAGGTTTATATTTTGCCTTCCAATATCAGCGCTCCCGCCGCATCAGCTCAGCGTCTTGTAAAGAAAATCCTTATGCCGAATGAAAGCTACCTTTGCCCAGAAGTGGTTAATCATGTGCTTGAAGGCGGGTTTAAGGTTTATTTCAAAGGCGAAGGTTGCAACGCCATGCTTTCTGTATCGGAGCAAGCACAGTGATTACGATTCAGCGCGAGAAGTGGATTGATTGCATAGAGGAGTTGATGCCGTTATGTAAACAGGTTTTTGAACTAGGGGAATCTGGATTCACTGGCTTGCAGCTCAACTTTGATGTTGAATTGTTTGAACACTGCGAACAGCTTGATAGCTTCCATTGTTTGGTGATGCGGAAAGATGGTGCAGCAATCGGCTTTCACTGGATATTCATTACACCAATGCTTCGACATAAGGGCATGACTCAAGCACATACCGATGCAATTTTCGTTGATCCGGATTATCGCAACCACTCTGCAAAACTGCTGCAATTCTCTGAGCAATACATCAAAGAGCGAGCGCAATTTTGGACGCTGGCAAACCTTGCCGCGAATGACTGTCAGGCCATGTGGCAGCGCAAAGGCTTCCAGCCAATCGAAACAATCATGTTTAAAAAATTATGAGGTGAAGTATGTCATTCGTAGGGAAAGCGCTCGGCTCATTAACCGGGGCAAATCAGCAGGCGAAAGCAGCCCAGAACGCAGCAAACACGCAGGCAGCAGCATCAAGAGAAGCAACCCAAATTCAAAAAGATATGTACGACCAAACCCGTACAGACTTAATGCCTTATGCAGATGCTGGTAAAAACTCACTAGCTCAATTAATGGGTCAAATGGGCCCTGATGGTTATTTTAACCAAACCTACACTGGTCAAGATATTTACAGCGACCCAAGTTATCGGTTCCGACTACAACAGGGTCAGGACGCTATTCAATCGAGTGCTGCTGCACGTGGTGGTTTGCTGTCAGGCGCAACATTAAAAGCACTACAGGGCTATGGCCAAAACATGGCGAGTCAAGAGTATCAAAATGCCTACAACCGGTTTAACGCAGATCAGACTAACCAGTACAACCGATTGTCAAACCTTGTTGGTGTTGGTCAAAACGCAGCGGCTCAACAAGGGAACGCAGGCGCTCAGACCGCTCAAGCCGTGGCAAATAACACCATGGCAGGGGCTAATGCTCAGGCTGCTGGGCAGATTGCGGCTGGAAACCGAACAGCCAATACATTTGGCTCTGTGGTTGGTGCTGGTCTTGGTGTTGCTGGATTATTTATTTGAGGTGAAATATGGCGATTGATCCAAATATTATTCTTCAGGGCGCGGCAATGCAGCAGGAGATCCAGCAGCGAAATAACGCTGGTTTGCAAAACCTGATTGGCGCCATTGGTCAGATTGGGTATGACAGCAAAGTTCGAAAAATGCGACAACTTCAAGACCCTAAAGAACAGCAAGCCTTTGCGAATAACTCTATTTTTGCAAACAGGCTAAATACCCAACTTAAAGCCGACCAACTTGCATCAGCAAAAGCCGCAGCAGATCAACTGAAGTTCAATGCTGACCTTGGCAAAACTTATGCTGAAATTGGAAAGATTGGCTCCGAGTCAGGAAAAATTGGCGCTGAAACTGGAAAGATCACCACCGAAACAGGCATTACACGCCAAAACAATGTCGGCTCTATCTGGTCGGCATTTCTAACTGGTGGGCCAAATGCAGCAAAAGCACAACTTGAGAGCATGAAAAACAATGGTGTGATCAGTCCTGAGAACTATCAGGCCGAGCTTGATGCGCTGACCAATATGCCAACCAATGCTGCTGAGGCGCAACAATATGCACTAGGTCGCTTCAAAGGATTGCAAGATCCGAAATACTCACTCACTACTGCTGACAATGTTTTGGATAACCAAACATCCGCCAACAACAATATCCGGACTACTCAGGCGAGTATTTACAGCACTGACAAAGACTATCAGCTTGGGCAGCAAGAGCTACAAGTCAAGCAGGCTCTTGAGCAACAGAAAATCAATATTGAGCAGAATCAAGGCGAGGTTGTGGCTGGTGCGGATGGTATGGGGTATATCTTCTACAAGAACCGCCCAGCAGGGAGTAGATACGAGCCACTGCTTGGTCAGGATGGAAAACACGCTAAAGCGCCTGCTGCCAATTCTGGCAAAGGTGGCATGTCTGCAACTGCGCAAAAAGAGCTGTTTGAGGTTACGGACTCTATTTCTGCTGCTCAAAACGGTATTGAAAACCTGCGTGCTGCATTGAATTACAGCAAAACTGCATACGATGGTTTTGGTGCTACACAGCGAGCCGCAGTTGCTGGAAACCTGACAGACAGTGAAGCAGCAACAGCAACAGCTATGCTGAATAACATTGTCACTGGTAATGCCCTGGAAATGCTGAAAGCCACATTTGGTGGTGCGCCTACAGAGGGTGAGCGAGCAATCTTGCTGCAACTGCAAGGTTCGGCAAACTTGCCACGTGCGCAGCGTGAAGCAATCTACAATCGAGCTATTCAGATGGCAGAGCGCAGACTGCAATCTAATCAAGCCAAGGCTGAGGGCATTCGCAACGGAAGCTATTTCCAATCTCAGCAAGGCGGTGGCGGCTCTGGTGGTGCGTCACTCTCTTACTTCAAATAGGTGAAGCATGGCATCCCCTCAGCAGTATTTAAACAATCCAAACGTGCGAAAGTTGCTTGATGTTATTGCCAGCGCTGAGGGTGTTCGGCATGGCTATAACACCATCTTCGGCAACGAGCGATTTAGCAACTTATCTGCGCACCCAAATGTGCGAAAATCATTTAGACAGACTGATGGTAAAACCAATTTCACCACGGCAGCAGGTCGTTACCAGTTCTTAAAAGGCACATGGGATGGTCTTTCTCGTCAGTACAACCTGAAGGATTTCTCCCCACAGTCACAAGATATTGGTGCTATTGGCTTGATCATGCAAAAAGGTGCGCTTGGTGATGTGCTGAAAGGCAATTATCAGGCTGCTATCCAAAAGCTTGGTGGTACTTGGGCATCCCTACCATCTTCGCCTTATGCGCAACCAAAACGATCACAAGCTGAGATTAATAAGCTTCTTGGCGGCAGCGCTCAACAAGGCGGTTATCAGCCGCAATATCTGAGCGCAAAGGATGAGGTCAGATTATTTGGAAAGTCACAACCTCAAACTATCAGGCAGAAATATCTAAGTGCTGAAGATGAAGCGAAGTTATTTCCGCAGCAGCAACCACCAGCCACCAGATATTTGAGCGCCGAGGATGAAGTAAGGCTATTCCAGCAAAGCAACCAAAATACACAGCAGTCCAGCTACCTAACGCCAGAACAAGAAGCAAAACTATTCCCAGGGGGCTAACATGGCATCTCAAACAGTTGCATTTATCCAAAATGCAAAAAACAAAGGCATGAAGGATTATCAGATCTGGAATGAGCTCCGCAAAAACCCTGACTTCAACAGCAGTATTAAACAAGCACGTGCTGATGGTTTTTCACAAGAGCAGATTGCTGGCGATCTAGGGTTGAAAGTTCGCTTTGTAGATTCAAAACCTAAAAGCAATTACCAGCCATTCGATAACACCAAAGAGGCACGCCAAAAACGTGAACAAGAAGCACTCAAGAAGCAAGGGCCAACCCAATTATGGGAGTCAGCTTTGCTTGGTGCTGCTGATATTGGTGTGCCATTTGTTCAAGGCGCTCAATACGTTAAAGACAAGATCAGCCAAGGCGTCAACGCAGTTGCTGGCACCAAATTACCAACCAATTCTTATGAAGGAGTTACCAAGACCTATAAGAACATTAATAATGCTCACAACACAGTACGAAAGGCTAATAATCAAGGTGTGGATGTTGGTCGTATTGGTGCAAACATGGTAATGACTGCTCCAATTGCAGGCGCAGGCGGAACACTCAAATCAGGTGTGCCACTGGTATCTAAAGCAGGTGCAGAGTTCCTTGGTAAGAATGCTGCGCTGGGTGCTTTGGTTGGTGCGACTGGTGTGCATGAGAATAGCACGCAACGATTAAAAAGCATGGGTGCTGGTGCGCTTGGTGGTGCTATTGGTGCTGCAGCTGGTCAAAAAGTTGGCGAAGGTGTGACTAAGGTTGCTCAAAAAGCAAGAAATAAAGCCGCTGATGCTTTATCCAAAGTTAGTACAGTGGAAACAAACAGAATCCTACAAAGCATTGATGACAAGCTTGGCACAACCAATATCAATGTTGATCTACATATTAATAATGCCTTAAAGACAAAGGGCTTAAAACTCTCCGACCTGAGTGACGATGTTGCAAAAGGCTTGCGAACTGAAGCCAGAAAAGCACTAGAGTCTGGCAAAAATCTAAACCCTGATGCGGTTGTGCGAAAAGCCGTCCTGGATCGTGTTGGTATTCGTGGAACTAGAGCTCAAGTCACTGGTGACCCGAAGCTTTGGCAGCAAGAGGCTGAATTGGCAAAAGTTCCAGCTGGCGATGCGCTTCGAGATAAGTTTGTAGCTGACAACAAAAAAATTGCTGAACTGTTAGATGAGTCAATTGCAGCAACTGGCGGGAAAGCCATAGATCAGTACGCTGTAGCTCAAGACGCCATGGAAACCCTAACTGATCGCTACTCCAAAAATAAGGAGTTCGTCGGATCAGCTTATGATATTGCTCGAAACACCCAGGGTAGCAATGCTGTTTTGGATGGGAAAGCATTTGCACAAGAAGCGAATGACGTACTGGAGCAAAATTATGCAAGCATGAGCCTCCCAGCAAGTGTTAAAAAGATGCTTAGGGATGTTGAAAAAAACCCCGATATGTTCACGCTAAATAAGGCAGATGAATTCATTAAGTTGCTTAATGATGAATACAAGTCAGCACTTAAACCAGTGACAGGTGAGGGTACCAGCACAAGCCGAGCAATTGGATTGGTGCGAGATGCCCTAAATAATCGCCAAGCACAGGCATTGGGTGGGCTCTTGGGTAATGATTCAGCGGTAGCGTACAAGTTTGCAAGAGATGCTTATAAGGCGAACACCCAACTTAAAGAGCAGATACCAATACTCAAGGATGCTCTTAAGGATGTTAAGCCAGACAAGGTGTTTCAAAGTCGAATTCTTGGTGGGAATGTAGATGAGTTAAATAAAACCATCGAGGTCTTGTCTGCAAACAATCCTCAGGTTGTTCGTGATATTAAGCAGCAGACTTTGGAATATATTAGCAATCAAGCAATCAAGCAGAATGGGCAGCCAAGCCCAGCAGCTATGAAGTCTGCTCTTGATAAAATCGGTGATAGAAAGCTTTCAATTCTATTTAGTCCTGATGAGGTTAGACGCATAAAAGATATTGGAATGGCGATGGAGTACCTCGTAACACAGCCAGCACATTCTTATGTGAACAACTCAAATACAGCATCTGGATTAATGAATTACTTTAGTAGATGGATTAAGTCTGCTGGAGATTGGGGGCAGTATGTTCCAGTTATTGGCAATAATGTTGTTCAACCATTACAGGGTGCAGCAACTAAGGTTGGTGTATCAAGGGCAACCAAGGGAGCTGCATCACTTGCAAGCAAAACACCACTACCAGCAACCCAAACAAGCCAATCGATTATTGATCAACTCACTAAGCTTGGGTTAATTGGTGGAGCAAACACAGCAAAGCAATAAAATTTATGCTATAAATCCCTCATAACTATGGGGGTTTTATGAGAAAATATTTAGCCAGAATTTCTATTGTCATGTGGGGTTTTGCTGCATTTTTTACGCTAATGATTTTTACATCCATTATTGCAAAATGGGATTCGAATGCTTTTTCGTATCTATTCTTATTAATACCAGTAGTTGCAATTGTTGCAGCAATATCATTCATTCTAACTGGAACAATTGACGCAAGAAAGATATTGAAAATGTGTCAAGATGAAAACAAAGCACCCTAGGGTGCTTTTTTATTAATCAGATTCCCATGAATAACCATTTTCACCACAATTTCGGTTAATCGAATCCATTATGCCATCTGTTTCCAGAATGATTAGCTCGTAGTCTGAATATCTGCGAACCTTTTTATATTCTTCAATGTTGGCCTTGATGATTGCTCTGCAATTTTTTGGCAAGCCAGTTTCACTGTACGTTGGCTTGCTGTTTGAGTCCTCGCACCCACTCAGCAGAAAACCCCAAACAAAGCAACGATAATTTTCTTCATTCCCAACCCCTCAATTTTTCTTATCCCCAAATTAAACCACATCAACCACCTTAACTGGTGGTTTTTTTATGGATATTCTTATGTCAAATATCGCATCACCAATGCCGCAAATTCGGGCTAAGTTCACAAATAAGCTCGGCATTCCACTGTCTGGCTGCAAAGTTTATACCTATGAGCCGAATTCAGATATTCCAAAAACCACATGGCTTGATATTGATAAAACAACCGAAAACACAAACCCGATTTTGCTTGATGCGGCGGGTGAAGCTGATATTTTCCTTGATGGCTTGTATCGGGTTGTTGTTAAAGATCGATTTGGGTTTGTGGTCTATGATGTTGAGAAAACGGGTACATATACAGAATGGGATGCTTCTTTTGTTGTTTATCATGGTATTCCCCAAAAAAAAATAAATGATGGGCTAGAGTCGATTGCAGAAATGTTGGCAATTCAAAACCCATTCAACGGCATGCGCGTCTTTGTAAAATCTTACTATCCTGGAAATGGCGTTAGCTATCTTGGTGAGGCAACCCCGTACAAAGGTGGCAACTGGTTTATTTATAAGTCAGCTCGTGCTGCTGAAAATGACGGTGTGTTTATTTTTAACGGTTGGGAGCGTTTCTTAGAGTCCGATACTTATACTCCGTACATGGCAGGTTGTGCGTGTGATGGTGTGACCGATGATGCTCAGAATTTTGATAAGCTGAATTTTGCATTGCAAAAAAACAAACTGACAGGTCGGATCATTATCGACAAAGATATGCTAATCAATAGTGAACTACCACGTACTGGTAGTATGACGCATATCCCGACATCAATTAAATGTGGTGTTCGGTTAGTATCTGGTTTTCATATTAATATCTTGTCAGGTGCATCAATTAAAATAGGCTCATATTTTAATGATGGTTCAACTTATGTATTCTGTGCTGCAAACCCAAGTTCTGAAGAAGATTGGGTTGATGCAAACCCACAAGATGATGTTCAATTATTTGGCGCGGGAACTATTGATAGTAGTTTAGCTGGTGGGATGACAAGCACACACTCAACATCAAGGTATCTTGTTTTCTTGGGTGGTTGCACTAACTTCCACATGTACGGCTTAACAACCATAGGCGGGGATTACGGCAACATCTTGGTTGCGCGTAATAAGGCTAAGGGTGTGCGCTTTCATGACAATCATGTAAAAGATACTTTATCAAACACATCATTCAGTAATGACCATAGCTCGCTTTGGGTTATTGCCCCTGATTGCAGAGTGTACAGTAATAAGTTTACGGATAGCTCACTTAAGGCACGATTGATTGCTTGTGCTTTTGAATCACATGGGACTGAAAACTACTTCTATAACAATACAGTAGATGGTTATTCTGTTGCGCTTCTACAATGCGCGTATCTTTGGGATTACGCACAACCAGTAAAAGATAACTTTTTTGCTTATGGAAACACTGCTAAAACCAATCACTTTCTAGCGTTTTGGTTTCAAGATGGTGGTGTTGAACCTTACGGTTTTGCTGATATTTTTGATAATGTGCATAATGCCTTATCATACACTAGCGAGCAGGCGTATTTAGATGCAGGTATTAAGTCATCAATCTTGGCTGGTCGAGATTTAACGCAGCGATCATTCATCACAACCTCTGGAGATCTGGCGAAAGATTACGGTGTTATTGTTAAAAGCGCGCAACAATTCAGAGATAATAGTTTTTTTGCAAGTTTTGACACGGAACTTAATGAACAGTTTTTAGATATGCGCATACTCTTTAATGAAGGCTTGCATATTTTTAGAAACTATATCAAAGCACCAAAGTTGTTCACGATTAAAAATCAGTTTGCACACCTCGGTATTGATGTTCAAATCATACTGCGAAATTATATCTTTAAAGATAATGATGTTGATTATTCAGGTGTTCGTGCTGGCTCTAAGATCGCAGAGCTTGATGTATATAGATTAAATGGCTGTACTTTTGAAGTCGATATTAATGCATCTTATCCGAGGGGGGTAGCTGAACAAGTACCAAGTTCAATTAATATCTATGATCAAGACAACAGCAGAGGTAATACTATAAGCTACACACACAACGGACAAAATAATCTTGCGACAGCATGTAGTGGTCTTGAGCAAATTATGACTTATAGTGTAAAGTTCGCGCAAAGCAACAAAGTTAAACTTGATGCTAAACCATTGATTTACGTTGCACCGCAACCTGCTAATTTAAAGATGGCTCAAGTTTTTACACTAGAAGCTTCTGCAAACTTTGCGAGTTGTGAGGTGCTTTCGTACAGCAAAGATGCGTTTGCTAGTTTTGTTCTACCAGCAAAGCTTTTTAAATCATCAGCGCAAAGCGATAAACCATTTATAGGTGTTGCTTTTGATTACGGATTCACAAATACATCTGACACTTGGCTTAATAGTAGAGTTTATGCAAGATTCACAAACTAAGCGCAGTATTTTATTTTAAAAATAGCCCTAATCTTTAATGAGATTAGGGTTTTTTTATTACCAAAATTTAGGGGGCACCGTGTCTGAAACGAAGCAAGCCGCTGCGGAGATTGCAGCAACAGTATCAGCAGCAGCAAGCAAAACAACGTATGTCGGGGCAGGCGGTGGCTTTATCGCTTGGCTTTTATCAATAGACATATTGCCATGGCTGGGTTTCGCAGTCGCTTTAGCAGGCTTTATTGTGAATCTAGTGTTCAAGTTTTTAGAAAATCAACGTGCAGCAGAATTGCACAGAATCAATATGCGAAAAATTACGTGTAAAAAGGGTGGGTGTGATGAAACTGATCGATAACTGGAAACAGGCTTGGAAACTCAAGTCGGTACAAGTGGGTGCATTAAGCGCCTTTTTTTATGTCTTGATGTATGCGGCTTTTGAACTACTTTGGCTATTTGGCTCTAATTTTCCACAATTTTGGGCAGCAGTACCACAAGAAATTAAAGAGTTATTGCCACACTCATGGGTGCTATGGCTTGGCTTTTTGAACAACGTGTTAAGTATTTTTTCACGCTTGAAATATCAGCCTGAATTGCACGGAGATAATGATGAGCAAAAAACTAACTGAAGCTCAGATTCAAGCACAAGCATTGGGACTCGGTATCGAAGTTGCAGCACTAAAAGCCGTGATTGAGGTTGAGTGCAAGGGCAGTGGGTTTAATGCTGACGGCACACCAGTGATTCTATTTGAGCGCCATGTATTTCGGCAAAGACTAATCGCAAATGGTAAAGCAGCAATAGCAGACAAAGCTATGCGAGAGCGTCCTGATCTGTGCAACAAAACTATGGGCAATTATGGCTTATATTCTGCACAGCACGGACGTTTGAATGCTGCTGCTCAATATCACCGTGAATCGGCTTTAGAGTCAGCATCATGGGGCATTGGTCAAGTCATGGGCTATCACTGGAAAGCTTTAAGTTATCCAACTCTGCAAAACTTCATTAATGCGATGTATCGTGACGAAGCATCGCAACTTGAAGCAATGTGCCGCTTCATTAAAGTGAATGGCTTAGTAAACGCACTAAAAAACAAAGACTGGAAAGTATTTGCACGCGGCTACAATGGTCCCGCTTATGCTAGAAATGCTTATGACGTAAAACTTGGTAATGCGTATAAGAAAGCTCTCAAGTGAGGGCTTTAGTGCAAACCCTACGCAACAAGGCGTGTTGGGGTTTGCTGTTTTAAGATACTATAAATTCTGCTAAAACCCGATATAATCATTGTGTCAGGTGAATTTCGATAGAAATAGACCAAAATCATAGTGTGTCAGGTCTTGTGTCAATGCTACTTAATGCATTGATATTTATAAAATGTTATCCACCTTGACATCGTAGAGGTCTCCAGTTCGAGTCTGGATATGCCTACCATATTTACTGAGTAATCAGTGACTTAAAGCCCATCTTATAAGGTGGGCTTTTTGTTTCGTGGTGTTTTTAGGGAATCAAGTGTTTCTACTGTGTCATAAGTCATTTATTTAAATTTAAAACAATAACTAACGGTAGCTAACTGACGTGTTTCATCAATTACACTTTATTTTCTAGGGTGTATATTTATTGGGAGTTTAGTTCAATCGCAATAAGATCATTCAACACTAACTGAGCGGTTTTCCTCAGCTTTTATCCACCGTATTTTTTGAATCAAACAACTGAACTTAGCATAATGGATGCAGGATTGGATGTGGTTTGGGCTTCGTTTCTATGGTTAATCGCGATTGCAACAACATTTTTCTATGTCTCTTAAAACACTTTAAAAACATCAATCAGACAATCGCGCAATGGGGGGAAGTTCATGGCTCATAAGTGAATTTTGATGTGGGTACATTAAGAGTTACATTGCACATAATTTTTGATACTATGTATTAAAATTGTTCACTAAAAGTAAATGATATGAAACACAATCTTGTACTAATTTTGGTGGTGTTGGTCGTTTTATTAGGTTATCTTGTTTACTTGGAAGAGCAAACGAGAAAGCAGGCAGAACTGAACCAAGTTTTGACAGAATCTGCAAATTTATCGCTAGAAAAAACAGAAGTCGCTACACCTCACGCTTTGCAAGTCACAGAATAAACGTAGAAATTTCTAACATGCTGTCTGGTAATTGTCTTATTCATCACTCTTTTGTGTGGTTCACTTTATCGTAAAATTTTATCTTTAATTCAAAAAACTAGAATTTAAAAAAAATCCCTATGATATAATTTGCCAATTGAAACTGCTTCATCACAACTCAATTGCATTATTTTTGAGTGTGACTGAAGTGAAACAAGATGAACAAAGCTGCATAAAATTTATGCGGCTTTTTTATTTAGCATTCCGAAATTTTGATTTTGATAAAATCAAATGATTGATTGTGAATTAAGTTTATCTTTTTTGTGATTTTACATGCTCATTGGGCAAATCTATTGTTACAACTGACACAGGTTTTAAGTGCTGACTTAAAATTGAGTCATGCTACAAACTCAGTTTATTTACAGGGGCTAGGTCATGACGACTCCTAATCCATCCTCAGCGGGAATGCTTGAGCGCTTATTCAAATTAAGTGAAAACAAGACCACATTCCGTACCGAGATTTTGGCGGGTGTAACCACATTCTTAACTATGTGTTACATCATTATTGTCAATCCGATGATTTTATCTGAAACAGGAATGGATCATGGAGCTGTCTTTGTCGCCACCTGTTTAGCCGCAGCAATTGGCTGTTTAGTGATGGGGATTGTTGCCAATTACCCAATCGCACTGGCACCTGGCATGGGGCTAAATGCCTATTTCACTTACTCGGTTTGTTTAGGCATGGGTGTGCCTTGGCAAACGGCTTTGGCAGCAGTTTTTGTATCAGGGATTATTTTCATTGCTATTAGCATGTTTAAAATCCGTGAAGCAATTGTAAATGCCATTCCTATGTCATTAAAACTAGCCATTGGCGGTGGTATTGGTTTATTCCTTGCTTTAATCGCACTTAAAAATGCTGGTGTTATTGTCGATAATCCTGCGACTTTGGTGGGCTTAGGTGACTTAAAACAACCCACTGTACTTTTAGCGCTATTGGGGTTTTTAATGGTGGTGGTGATGCATCACTTTAAAGTGCGTGGTGCAATTATCATCAGTATTTTGGTGCTGACTGCTATTTCAACAGCTTTAGGTCTAAGCGAATTTAAAGGAGTGGTTGGTGAAATTCCATCTATTGCACCTACTTTTATGCAGATGGACTTTGAAGGTCTATTTACAGCAAGTTTAATTGGTGTAATTTTCGTATTTTTCTTGGTCGATTTATTTGACTCTACAGGCACTTTAGTGGGTGTTTCACACCGCGCAGGCTTGTTACAAGATGGTAAATTACCTCGTTTGAAAAAAGCGCTTTTTGCCGACTCTTCTGCCATTGTAGCAGGTGCGGCATTGGGTACATCTTCAACAACGCCATATATTGAATCATCTGCAGGTGTTGCAGCGGGTGGTCGTACTGGTTTAACCGCAGTGATTGTTGGCTTGTTGTTTATTGCCTGTTTATTTCTAGCGCCGCTCGCGCAATCGGTACCTGGTTTTGCAACAGCACCTGCCTTGTTATTTGTGGGTGTATTGATGATTCAGGGCATTGTGCATATTGATTGGGATGATATTACCGAAGCAGTGCCTGCCTTCTTAACACTCGTGTTCATGCCATTTACCTATTCTATTGCCGATGGCATCGCCATGGGCTTTATTAGTTATGCCTTAATTAAACTACTCACTGGCAAAGCGAAGTCTGTACCTTATATGGTGTGGATAATTGCTGTACTTTGGGCATTAAAATTTGCCATGTTTGGCGGTTAACATTTTTAAACTGAAAAGGGGTGTAAACTCAGTTTGCACCCTTTTTTATTTTGATCAATTTTTAAAATTCTCCCATAAAATACAAAAAGGACTGAACATGAATCAACTTGAGCTAATCCGTGCATTACCTAAAGCAGAACTGCATGTGCATATTGAAGGTACTTTTGAACCTGAATTGATGTTTGCTATTGCACAGCGCAACCAAATAGATATCCCGTATCAGTCTGTAGAAGAAGTCAAACAAGCTTATAACTTTCATAACTTGCAGTCTTTTTTAGATATTTATTATGCAGGCGCACAAGTATTGCTACATGAGCAAGATTTTTACGATTTAGCGTGGGCATATTTTGAAAAATGTGCTGAAGACCGTGTGGTACATACCGAAATGTTTTTTGACCCGCAAACCCATACCGAGCGTGGTGTGGCATTTGCAACCGTGATTAATGGTTTACAACGTGCTTGCGAAGATGCACAAACACAATTAGGCATCAGTTCACATTTAATTATGTGTTTCTTGCGTCATTTAAGTGAAGATGCTGCATTTGTTACGCTAGAAGAGGCTTTACCTTATAAAGATCAAATTATTGCAGTGGGTTTAGATTCAAGCGAAGTCGGGCATCCCCCTTCAAAGTTTGAACGTGTCTTTACCAAAGCACGTGAAGCAGGCTTTTTAGTCGTGGCACACGCAGGCGAAGAAGGGCCATCCGAATATGTTTGGGAAGCGTTAGATTTACTGAAAGTAAATCGTATTGATCACGGTGTGCGTTCTGAAGAAGATCCTGTATTAATGCAGCGTTTAATCGCAGAAAAAATGCCGCTCACGGTTTGCCCATTGAGTAATTTAAAGCTATGTGTGGTGGATGATATGACACAGCACAACATCCGCCGTTTATTGCAGCAGGGTGTTAAAGTGACCGTCAATTCAGATGACCCATCTTATTTTGGTGGCTATATGAATGATAACTTTGTTGCAATTAGCCAAGCTTTAGACTTAAGCAATGCTGAATTAAAACAATTGGCGATCAATTCTTTTGAAGCTTCATTTATTTCGGTTGAACAAAAGCAAAAATGGATTGATCAAATTCAAGTATTGGCGTGAGTTAAACTGAATTTAGATTCGCTTAGATTACAAAGCAGCAGCTTAATTTAAGCTGCTGTTTGGGGGGAACAATTTAAGTCGCTTTAAATTCAAATTTTTAAAATTATTGACCTTGCTGCGTCATACTACGCAATACATCTTCTTTATCTATAAAGTGATGTTTGAGTGCGGCAAATACATGCTCAACCAACATTGCCTCTGCAAACCAAGACAATAAGTATGCACAGGTTTAACAATCCGTAATAGTTATGGGGTCTTATCCACCCATGCTGGAATTTCAAATAAATACAGCACATGCACAAGTTTCCCCCCACTCTCCAACTAAACAGCCCGTAATTGGAATCGCAAGCAGCATAAAAAACAGACCCAAATGTCACAAATGCGCTTATGTTTTCATCAAAGATGACATACTGTCAGGCAATTGCGGTACAGGGTGGGTATAACGCCAAAATAAGCGAATCACCCATAAACTATAATTGGTGTAGCGATATTTTATGCAGGGTAATCACATCACCTTTGAAGCTGTCATCGGCTTCATCGCTTATAAGGTTGCCACTAAAAAACCGATTGCCCGTGCGGCAATAAAAATAATCGCCATGAGCAAATGTAAAAATTCTGCGGTACGGGTGTAATATGAGTGAGAACTGTTCATGTTGTATTTCAGGCTAATGGATGCTTGCATGCTATACAACCGCATGTGGTAAAAAGTATCTACCTGCAACAGAGTGTTGAAAATCTGCAATGCTGAAAAAAATAAAGTTCTTATTAAGACTAGGCACATGAATGTAGAAATTGCAAAAAGCTATTCCTTCGCCAAACAAGTTTAGGCACAATAGCGGCATTGTTTCATCCAAATGACTTGAATATTAAATACAATATCCATGAAAAAACTACTCGCTGTATTGGCACCTATCGCTTTGGCTTTATCTGCATGTACCACAACTACAGGTACTACTACAGGAACGACAACTGCACCGACAGCAACTCAACAATTGGGTATGACGGCTATTAAAATTGCAATTAATGCCAAGTGTGTGACTGAATTAAATAACATTCCTGCATGGCACACTGCGACACGTGTGATGACAACAACGCAAAAGCAAAATGTTCAAGCTGAAATTTGTGGCTGTGTCAGTGAAAAAGCACCACAAAACGTGACTGCAGTAGATTTAGCCACAGCAGCAATTGACCCTGCTGCCCGTGCAACGATTGTGAGCAACGCGGTATCAAGAACCATTAATGCATGTGTGGCAGAAGCAGTCAGATAAGTTTAGTGACTCTGTACAATTAAAAAAGGGTGCATGATGACGCGCATTGTGAGATAGGCTGAATATTTCAGCCTTTTTTTTAGGAAAAAGATGATGAAAATTGCGGGTGTTGATGAAGCAGGCCGTGGGCCTTTAGTAGGTTCTGTTGTTGCCGCGGCAGTTATTTTAGATCCGAATAACCCGATTGAAGGTTTAAATGACTCTAAAAAATTGACAGAAAAAAAGCGTGAAAAGTTGTTTGTTGAAATTCAGGAAAAAGCTTTAGCTTGGGCAATTGCAGAAGCATCAGCAGCCGAAATTGATGAAGTGAATATTTTGCAAGCGTCGTTATTGGCGATGCGTCGTGCGGTAGAAGCTTTGTCTATTCAACCTGAGCATGTCTTGGTCGATGGCAATAAAATTCCGCAAGGTTTAGCAATGTCGTGTGATGCAGTTGTGGGGGGAGATGCATTACATGCAGAGATTTCGGCAGCCAGTATTTTAGCCAAAGTGGCGCGAGATCGTGAAATGGTGTTGCTTGACCAAGCATTTCCACAATTTGGTTTTGCTAAACACAAAGGTTACCCAACCAAAGCACATTTTGAAGCGATTGCACAGCATGGTGTGATTTCGGCACATCGACGAAGTTTTGCACCTGTGCGAAAGGCTTTAGAATTGATGGAAAAATAACATTAATTTTCATGTAAAACTATTGCTGAGTTGTAGATAAAACATCCTGTACATAATCAGAATCAGCGAGCAACATCGAAATGGGGCAAGTTTTAAAAAAGCATTCAGAAGAAAAATTTAAAGCGGCAAATGAGCCGCTTTATATTCAATTACCTTAATCGTTTAACGATTAAAGTCATTTTGCGAGTAGTTATCTTCTTCAAATGATGGTTGATAATCTTGATCTAAGTGTTGCAAATGCTCATGCATGGCACGCTCGTGTTGAATACGTTGATAGATTTCTTCACGATGAACCGATACTTCTTTTGGCGCATTTACCCCAATACGAACCTGGTTACCTTTGACGCCCAGCACAGTCACGCTGACTTGGTCCCCAATCATTAATGTTTCTCCGACACGTCGGGTGAGAATCAGCATGTTTATCTCCTTGCAAAATGCTAAACCTGCATTGATTTTTAAAGCAATTTAAAAGTCACAACCAAATAAAAAACCAGTAAATTTTAACGGAACGTATCATTATTTATTTTATAAGATACAGCGCTGTCAAAATTTATGAAAGCATATTGCTCAATATAACAGAGCCACTATAAAAAAAACTATAGTGGCTCTAATTTTTTGTACTTTTTCGCAAAATTTGTCAGACAATTACATTTTCTGACAGGGAGTCATTAAGCGCGTGCGCTAGACTCGCCGCTTTCACGATCTAGACCAAATACAGTGTGTAAACTACGAACTGCAAGCTCTAGGTAATTTTCTTCAATGATTACTGAAATTTTAATTTCAGAGGTAGAAATCATGAGAATGTTAATGCCTTCATCAGCAAGGGCAGTAAACATTTTGCTTGCAACGCCCGCATGTGAACGCATACCTACACCTACGATAGATACTTTGACAATGTCGCTACGTGTCGCGACTTCACGCGCACCAATTTCTTTTGCAGTAGCTTCAAGAATTGATTTTGCTTTGGCAAGTTCACCGCGGTTTACGGTAAAGGTAAAGTCAGTAGTACCATCTTCTTCTACGTTTTGGATGATCATGTCGACTTCAACATTGGCAGCGCCAATAGGTGACAAGATTTTAGATGCAATACCTGGCTCGTCAGGCACACCTAAAATAGTTAATTTTGCTTCGTCACGGTTAAACGCGATACCTGAGATGATAGGTTGTTCCATGTTGTCTTCCAATTCAGTAGTAATGAGTGTGCCGACATTTTGTTTAAAATCTTCGTCGAATGCGCCATCATCGTCATTATCAAAACTTGATAATACACGTAAAGGAACTTGGTATTTACCTGCAAATTCAACCGCACGAATTTGCAATACTTTAGAACCTAAAGATGCCATTTCTAGCATTTCTTCAAAAGAAATACGATCTACTTTTTTAGCTTTTGGTGCGACGCGTGGGTCTGTGGTGTAAACCCCATCTACGTCAGTATAAATTTGACATTCATCAGCTTTCAATGCAGCAGCAAGTGCAACGCCAGAAGTATCAGAACCACCACGACCTAAAGTAGTGGTGTTACCTTCGGCATCAAAACCTTGGAAACCAGCAACCACAATCACACGGCCTGCGTCTAGGTTTTCAGTCAATACATCGGTATTGATTGATTCAATACGTGCTTTGGTAAATGCGCTGTCAGTTTGAATACCAACTTGGCGACCTGTTAGTGATTTTGCCTCAACACCAATAGAATTCAGCGCCATCGCTAACATCGAAATCGTCACCTGTTCGCCTGTAGACACCATTTGGTCTAATTCACGCGGATCAGGGGTTTCGGTAATGGCTTTCGCGAGAGCGAGTAGGCGATTGGTTTCGCCACTCATGGCAGAAACGACAACCACTACTTTGTGGCCATGATCATGCCAGCGCTTCACACGACGAGCAACATTTAAAATGCGCTCGGGAGTACCCATTGAGGTACCGCCATATTTTTGAACGATTAGTGCCATAGTTGTTCCATATAAGCCATGACCCTGAATTACCGGTGCAGGGTCAGTTACACAAAAAGTGAGATTATTTTGCCGCAAGCCAAGCAGTTAAACCTGCCATCACCGATGCAAAGTTCTCGTTAAGTGGCGCGCCACCTTGTGCCAAATCAGGTTTACCACCACCTTTACCACCTAGTTCTGTAGCCAAGTGTTTGATGATGTCTCCTGCTTTAATCGTAGCAGTAAAGTCTGGTGCAACAGAAGCGATCAAGCTGACTTTATCGCCCTCTACACCTGCAAGTACAATCACTGATTGGTCGAGTTTGGATTTTACACCGTCGTGCAAGTTACGCAGTGATTTTGCATCCATATTCTGTACAGTCGTAATGAGCGTAGTACGCCCAGCAAGTTCTTGTACTTGACTTAAAAGTTCATTTGCTTGGAAGTGCGCTAATTTTTGATTGAGCTGTTCAATCTGCTTTTGAAGGCTAGAAGCAGTATCGACCAAACTGGTGACTTTTTCTAAAGTCTGGTCTTTTTGTGCTTTCAACAAGGCATTAATACTGTTGATATCACGTTCAGTTTTTTGAACGGCTTCAACAGCTTTGCTGCCTGTAATTGCTTCAATACGACGTACACCAGCTGCAACACCACCTTCAGAAATGATTTTGAATAGACCAATATCACCCGTACGTTTTACGTGAATACCACCACACAATTCAATGGAGAAGTTTTTATCTTCAATAATAGAACCCATAGAAAGTACGCGAACTTCATCGCCATACTTTTCACCAAACAGCATCATTGCGCCTTTGGCTTTCGCTGCTTCAATATCCAGTAATTCAGTAGAAACTGCGGTATTGGCAATAACTTCTGCATTCACTAAACGCTCGATTTCTTGTAATTGTTCAAATGACACAGGTTGGTCATTGGCAAAGTCAAAACGTAAAATATCAGAAGCAACTAATGAACCTTTTTGCTGTACGTGTGCGCCTAAAACTTGACGTAGGGCAGCGTGTAATAGGTGTGTTGCAGAGTGGTTGCGTGCAGTTGCTTCGCGGATGTCTGCTTTTACAATGGCTTCGACGGTTTGCGCAGCTTTTAGGCTGCCCATGGTGACAATACCTTGATGGACAAAGGCACCGCCAGATTTTTTGGTGTCTTGAACTTCAAAAATCCCTGTTTCGTTTTTGAAGATACCTGTATCGCCAATTTGACCACCGCTTTCTGCATAGAAAGGAGTTTGATTTAGTACGATTAAAGCTTCATCGCCTTCAACCACTTCATCGACTTGTTCGCCATCTTTGTAAATAGCCACAATTTGACCTTCGCCTGCAGTCGCATCATAACCATCGAATTGGGTGTCACCCTCAACTTTCACAATTGAGTTGTAGTCAACCGCAAACTTACCTGCGTCACGTGCACGTTGGCGTTGTGCTGCCATTTCAAATTCAAAGCCTGCTTCGTCAATGGTCAATTCACGTTCACGTGCGATGTCTGCTGTTAAGTCAGTCGGGAAGCCGTAAGTGTCATATAGTTTAAATACTACTTCGCCTGGAATTACGGAACCTTTCAGTTGTGCTAATTCACCTTCAAGCAATTTCAAACCTTGCTCAAGCGTTTTGGCAAACTGTTCTTCTTCTTTCAGAAGTTGTGCTTCAATACGCGCTTGTTGTGCTGCAAGTTCAGGATAGGCATCGCCCATGACTTCAATGAGTGGCTTCAACATTTTATGGAAGAATGAACCTGTTGCGCCTAATTTGTTGCCGTGACGTACTGCACGACGAATAATACGACGTAAAACATAACCACGACCTTCGTTAGATGGGTTTACACCATCCGCAATCAGGAAACAGCAAGAGCGAGCGTGATCAGCGACTACTTTGAGCGAAGCAGGGTAGTCTACAGTTTTGCCAGTTTGCTGTGCAGTTGCCTCAAGCTCAGTAGTATCTAAACCAATAATTTCTGCTGCATTTTTGAGTAAGTGCTGGAACAAGTCGATTTCGTAGTTTGAGTTGACGTGTTGCAATACTGCAGAAATACGTTCCAAGCCCATACCAGTGTCTACAGAAGGTGCTGGAAGCGGATGCAATACACCATCTGCAGTACGGTTGAACTGCATGAATACATTGTTCCAGATTTCAATGAAACGATCACCATCTTCTTCAGGTGTGCCAGGTAAGCCACCCCAGATATGATCGCCATGATCATAGAAAATTTCAGAACACGGACCGCAAGGACCTGTATCACCCATTGCCCAGAAATTATCTGAAGCATATTGACCGCCTTTGTTGTCGCCAATACGGATAATACGAGAAGCATCTAAACCAATTTCTTTGTTCCAGATGTCAAACGCTTCATTATCGGTGTGATAAACCGTGGCATATAAACGCTCTTTCGGTAGAGCCAACCATTGTTCGCTGGTTAAAAACTCCCAAGCAAATTTAATTGCATCACGTTTGAAATAATCACCAAACGAGAAGTTACCTAGCATTTCAAAGAATGTATGGTGACGAGCAGTATAACCGACATTGTCTAAATCGTTGTGTTTACCGCCTGCGCGAACACATTTTTGTGACGATACAGCCCGCACATAATCACGTTTTTCCAGCCCTAGGAAACAGTCTTTAAACTGGTTCATACCCGCATTGGTAAATAATAAGGTTGGGTCGTTGGCAGGAACTAGAGAACTCGATGTGACACGTGTATGCCCTTGCGATTCAAAGTAACGCAAAAATGCTTCACGAATTTCAGCTGATGTCATAAAACGAGTACTCACAACCAAGTCACTCCATAAATTCTGATTTGGCTAAATGCAAGACAGTCTGACAAAAAATAATTCTTTTGCTGTCATGCAGGCTTAAAATTTTAAAAACGCCAAATTATAACGGAAAAAGCCACTATCACCAATCATTTTAGTGTGAATAGATGACAATATCTGACTCAAACTTTGTTGCTCATACACAGAATAAATCTTTGCATTAGAAGATGATGAATATTTATATTCAAAATAAGCGTTTAATGCAGGCCAGTTAATATGCCGAACTGCCATAAAGCGGAATGCAGAAAGTTAAAAAATGTAGATGTGCGGGAGAAAGCCAAAGCCGATATTTCAATTTGCCGAATTAAACAACAAATTGCGTGAAAATTCGTAGAATTGATCTGATTTTTTTCAGTAGGCGAGCAAAATCTATTAACATAGCAATGCTTAAATTTTGATTTCATTATGAAAGGATCAGTCATGCAACGAGTGGCAATCAATGGCTTTGGTAGAATCGGGCGCAATGTGCTGCGGGCTTGGTTTGAAAACCCCAAAGACTTTCATTTTGAAATTGTCGCGATAAATGACATTGCCGATGTAGAAACCCTAGTTCATTTATTTAAATACGACAGTACCCATGGTCGTTTTAAAGGGCAGGTGGAAATCAGCCTTGAAAATGAACAAATTTTCTTGAATATTTCCGCAGGTCTGGCGCAATTAAAAGTTCAGGTCTTGAATCAGTCTCAACCTGCGCAATTGCCATGGCAAGCTTTAAATGTGGATGTGCTACTAGAATGCACGGGGTTGTTTCGTTCTCGTGAGGCAGCAACGCAGCATATTACCGCGGGTGCAAAACGTGTGATTATTGGTGCCGCGCCATTCGATACTGTAGATGCTGCGATTGTTTATGGTGTGAACCATCACGAAGTCAAAAGTACCGACCAAATTATTTCCAGTGTGTCTTGTACCACGCAGGCTTTAGTGCCACTGGTTAAAATTATTGATGATGCTTTCGGAATAGATACCGCATTAATGACTGAAATACATGCAGTTACAGCCGATCAAACTGTATTGGATCAGGCGCATCGCGATTTACGACGTGCGCGCGCATCAGGACAAAATATTATTCCGACAACTTCATCTGCCTTGGGTGCTTTAAAACAAGTCATGCCAAAAATGGAAGAGCGGATTGATGGTTATTCGATTCGTGTGCCAACCATTAATGTTGCAGCTATTGATTTAACTTTTATTTCGCAGTCACCCATTACGGTGCACAAATTGAATCAGGTGTTATGTGCTTCGGCAGCGCATGATTATGCCGAAATTATGCAAGTGACCGATGAACCTTTGGTATCGAGTGACTTTAACCATTCACCTTATTCGTTAATTGTCGATTTAAGCCAAACCATGGTGGTGGGCCATCAAGCCAAAGTTTTTGCCTGGTATGACAACGAGTGGGGTTATGCCAATCGTTTACTGGATTTGTGCGAATCTTTTAGTCAGCGGGTAGTATAAGAGCTACTTTTAAAGACATATACAAAGTGTAAAAAGCATGCAATAGTGATGAAAGATTTTATAATTCGTATTCACGGTTAATTCACTGATTGATAAAACAAAGTTTGCATAGAAAGTTTGAATAGAGTAGTAGCATGATGATTATTTTATTGTGGGGATTTATTTTTTTGCTGGCACTTGCTGTAATTTTTCTGATTTGGTTGCAGTTTAAAAATCAGGCAGACAGCAGCAGCGATGTGCGGCATCAACAGCAAGTCGAGCAAAAAGTATTACATTTAGAAGAGCATCTGAAAAAGACTTTGGAAATTATGCAAGACTTGGCCAAAAAGATGCAGGTTCAGCAAGATGCGCTAGATAAAACCGTGCAAAAAACAGCACAGCTTGAAATGCAAAATGCCGAGTTGGTCAGTTTATTGGCAAAGGTAGTCAAATCAAATCAGGACTTTTAAATGACGGTTTTGAAAGATGTCGTGTATTCATATTTTTTACCGCATATTTCAGAAAAAGTCAGGTGCATGAGCAAAAGTATCATGCTAAACTAGGAGAAATCGGGTGTGCTCCCGATTTTTTTATGCGGATTCGTTCCGCGCAAACAAGAATTTAGGTTTACAACATGCCCATTTCAGAGACATGGTTATTACCTGATGGTGTAGCTGATGTATTACCAGAACAAGCGCAAGTGATTGAAAACTTGCGTCGTAAGTCACTGGATTTCCTTGCATCTCGAGGTTATCAGTTGGTGTACACGCCATTCATAGAATACATTGAATCTCTATCTTCTCTATCAGAATCGAATCAAGATTTAGACCTTGCCACATTTAAAGTAATTGACCAACTTTCAGGTCGTTTGCTAGGTGTGCGTGCCGATATGACACCCCAAGTAGCACGTATTGATGCGCATGTACATCCTGTAGATGGTATTGCACGTTACTGCTATGCAGGTACGGTTTTACATACTAAACCACAAGGTTTTAATTCTACACGTGCACCATTGCAATTGGGTGCAGAGTTATTTGGTTCAGATAGCATTGATGCCGATGTAGAAATGGTTGATCTTATGATCAGCTTGCTCAAAGAAGCAGGTCTGGCAGAAGGTATGCATTTAGACTTGGGTCATGTCGGTATGTTCCGTAGCTTGGTTAAACAAGCAGAATTAAGCAAAGCCATTGAACGTCAAATGTCAGATTTATATCAGCGTAAAGCATTGCCTGAACTGGCAGAATTTACCCGAGATTTAAACTTCGGTTCAGATTTTTATGCTTTAGGTCGCTATGCCAGCGATTTAAATGCTTTGCAGGCTCATTTAAGTGCTGAAGTGTTGACAAATAGCGAATTTAAGCAAGCGTTTGAAGCGGTTAAAGCAACACAAGCTGAAATTCAGGCGCGTTGGCCAAATCTGCATATTGGTATAGATGTGGTTGAGCTGCGTTCTTATCATTACCATACGGGCTTAATGTATGCGGTATATGCACCGAATCGTGCTGCGCCATTGGCTCAAGGTGGTCGTTATGATGGCATTGGTCAGCATTTTGGACGTGCGCGTCCTGCAACAGGTTTCTCTTGTGACTTGTTTGTATTAAGTGCAGGCCGTTTTGAATCATCGGCTGTTGTTGTTGCGCCTAAAGGCTCACAACCCGATTTAATCGCGGCTATTCAAAATACACGTGCGCAAGGCTTTAGGGTAATTCAATTGTTGGGCAATGATGATTTAAACTCGGTTCCATACGCAACGCACCAATTGGTTCTTGCAAATGGTGAGTGGATAGTCGAAAAAATTTAATCGCCAAGGCATGTTTCATGTTACAAGTCTTGGTTTTCAATTTTAACAGCATGATGTAATGAGGCTATTATGGGCAAGAATGTTGTGGTACTTGGTACCCAATGGGGCGACGAAGGTAAAGGTAAGATCGTCGACCTGCTCACCGATCAGGCGGCGGCAGTCGTTCGTTATCAAGGCGGACACAACGCAGGTCATACTCTCGTGGTTGGTGGTAAGAAAACTGTATTACACCTCATTCCATCAGGTATTTTACGTGAAAACGTACTGTGCCTAATTGGTAATGGTGTTGTGCTTTCTCCTGAAGCACTTATTAAAGAAATGGGTATTTTGGAGCAAGAAGGCGTGCCAGTGAAAGAGCGTTTACGCATTTCACCAAACTGCCCACTTATTTTGCCGAATCACATTGCACTTGATCAAGCACGTGAGAAAAAACGTGGTAATGCCAAAATTGGTACAACAGGTCGTGGTATTGGCCCAGCTTATGAAGATAAGGTTGCACGTCGTGCAATTCGTGTTGCAGACTTGGTGCGTGGTGGTGAGGCGTTACGTACTCAATTGACTGAATTATTGGACTATCACAACTTCCAATTGACACAATACTACGGTGTTGAAGCAGTTCAGTTAGATGAAGTTTTAGCACTATGCGACCAATGGCGTGAAGTGATTGCACCATTAGTGGTTGATGTAACAACCGAAATTCATAATTACCGTAAAAACGGTGACAATATTATGTTTGAAGGTGCACAAGGTTCATTGCTTGATGTTGACCACGGTACTTATCCGTATGTGACTTCATCGAACACGACTGCGGGCGGTGTAAGCTCGGGTTCAGGCTTAGGTCCATTACATTTAGACTACGTTTTAGGGATTACCAAAGCCTATACCACACGTGTAGGTGCAGGTCCATTCCCAACAGAGTTGGTATACGACGCAGCAAATGACGTGGGTGATGCGATTGGTAAACACTTAGGTACTGTGGGTCATGAGTTCGGTGCCTCTACAGGTCGTCAGCGTCGTTGTGGTTGGTTTGATGCCGAAATTTTACGTCGTTCAGTCGATGTAAACTCACTTTCTGGTATTTGCTTGACCAAGTTAGATGTGTTGGATGGTTTAGAAGAAATCAAAATCTGCGTAGGTTATGAAAATACCGATTCAGGTTGCGTAGGTTCTTCTGATGCGCTTGCATACGAAAACTTAAAGCCAATTTACGAAACCATGCCAGGTTGGTCTGAATCAACTGTCGGCGCGACCAGTGTAGAACAATTGCCTGAAAATGCAGTGAACTACATCAAGCGTCTTGAGCAGTTAATTGAATGTCCAATCGACATTATTTCTACAGGCCCAGACCGCGCAGAAACGATTGTATTACGTCATCCATTTGATGCTTAAGTGTTGTGCTTTGACATAGAATTTAAGCTCTGATGATGTACTCAGCCCTGTCTATATGATGGGGCTTTTTATTGATGTTGTTTCAGTTTCCATAGCGACTCATTTGGTGAAACATTGCAGATGATGATGAGTGAGTGGTTTTTTCAAGACTAAAGTTGCAGATGACTGGCACTGTGCAGCGCAGGGTGGCTTGTTACAATGGCTTTAGAAAATTAAATTTAATTAAGGTTATGCAGGATGCATAAAAATATTACCAGTACGATTTTTTATTCTTTGTTGTTCGCGATGGGCGGAGCACCGACCATTGCCATGATGCTGATTTTATCGCAAAAGCATGATCCGAATATTATGTATCAGGCATTTATGGGTTTGAGCGTTATTTTTGCCTGTATTTTGGTGCCACTGATTCTGATTCAAAATGCTTACCTACTCTACAAACGCAAAAATCCAGCAATGGAAGAAAAAGTAGAAGTAGTATCTAAAATTTACTTGGGTTTAAATATCTTCTGTTTAGTGTTTTGGTTGTCTTATCAATTTCTTTACTAAGGTAGTTATTGATCGCTTAGACATATAATCTGTACACAGCTTAGGCGTTATTTACATAAATAATATGATTATGAAGTGATTATTGATTTAAAGCCTTGAATTGATTTTATACAATTGATTGATATGAAGATAGCTCGTAAGGCGGAGATTATTATAATGAACAAAAAACTGATGTTAAGTTTATGTGCCGCAGGCGCAATCACAGTGTCAGGGTGTACCACTGTTGCAGACATGGCAGGTGCAGATACTGCCACCTTAAATGCAACTGCATCTAAAAGTTATAACGAAATGGTACAAGACGCACGCAATAAAAATCAGTTAGACACTAGTTCAACTACGTATAAACGGATTAATACCGTGTTTCAGCGTTTGATTCCATATGCCAACCAAATGAACCAAACAGGACAGCCTTTCCAATGGCAATTGGCGGTGCTTAAGTCTGATCAGGTAAACGCTTTTGTTGCACCTGGCGGGAAAGTGGTGTTCTATACAGGTATTGTCAATAAACTGAATTTAACCGATGCTGAAATTGCTGCAATTATGGGGCACGAAATGGTGCACGCACTAGAAGAACACGCTAAAAGTAAAATTGGTGCGCAAGCTTTAACAGACTTGGCGTTGAATGTTGGCTTAAGTGCAGCGGGTAATAACGTTGGTCAATTGGGTGCAGCAGCAGCACAATTGGGTACGCAAATTGGGATTGGCTTGCCATATTCGCGTAATTTGGAAGGTCGTGCCGATCAGGGTGGCTTAATGCTTATGGCGCGTGCAGGTTATAACCCGCAAGCTGCTATTACCCTTTGGGAAAAAATGAACAAACTTGAAGGTGGCGGTGGTGCATCGTTCTTATCAACGCACCCATCGAACAGTCAGCGTATTGAGGCGATGCGTAAAAACTTACCTGCAGCTCAGGCAATTTATAACAAAAACCGCCGCTAAGATAACATTAGTCAGTAAGACAGATGAATCAAAGAAAGGATGTGCATAGAAATGCGCATCCTTTTTTAAAATTTTTGACTTTAAACAACATAAAAATGGTGCGTTATAGCTGAACTCATGTTTTTAATTTAAACGCCAGCTCACTTGTTTACTTCAATTTTCTAATTTCATTTTAAAGCAGTGCTTAAAATGAAATTAGGGTGCTGGATTGGGTTGTTGACGATGAATGGCTTCAATACCTTGTAAAATTTCATCTGATAAGTTGATGTCAAAAGCATCAATATTTTCTTTGAGTTGTGCCATATTGGTCGCGCCAATAATGGTACTGGTTACAAAAAATTGCTGCTTAATAAATGCCAGAGCCAGTTGCGTTAAACTCAAGCCGTGTTGTTCTGCAAGTTGGGCGTATTGTTCGGTCGCCCATTCGCTTTGTGGATTGCTGTAACGGCTAAAACGTGAATAAAGCGTGACACGGGCATTGACAGGGCGTGCACCATGACGGAATTTACCAGTTAAATAACCAAAAGCCAAAGGTGAGTAGGCGAGTAGTCCAATACCTTCATAATGGGCAATTTCAGACATGCCGATTTCGTAAGTGCGGTTCAGTAAGTTATAAGGATTTTGTACGCTGACAAATTTGCTTAATCCTAGCTGTTCTGCCAAGTGTAGAAACTTCATGGTGCCCCAGGGGGTTTCATTTGACAGGCCAATATAGCGAATCCGCCCTTTTTGAATTTCTTGTTGCAACGCGGTTAAGGTTTCAGCAAGGTCGGTTACTTCTTGCGAATTTTGTGCTTCTTGGTTGCCATAACCGAGTTTGCCAAAAAAGTTGGTCGGACGCTGCGGCCAGTGCAGTTGGTATAAGTCAATATAGTCGGTTTGAAGGCGTTTTAAGTTGCCATCTAGCGCAGATTGAATATCCTGCGCGTTAAAGCGAGTTTTGCCATCTCGAATATGACTGCCGCCTTGCGATGGGCCTGCAATTTTAGAGGCTAAAAATAATTTATCACGTCCGCCATGTTGCTGTAACCAATTACCAATGATAGTTTCAGTTGCACCTTGAGTTTCTATTTTGGGCGGTACGGGATACATTTCTGCGGTATCCCAAAAATACACGCCACGCTCTAAGGCATAATCCAGTTGCTCAAAGGCATCTGATTGCGTGTTTTGTTCACCAAAGGTCATCGTGCCCAAGCAGATTTCTGGAACTAAAATCCCCGTCTTTGCCAATGGTTTAAATTGCATATTGTCTCTCGCTCAAAATTATATGTATATATTGATGTTACAAGAGCTGAAACCATTTTGCGCCACTTGTGGCTGCGAAAATTGCTACTTCATTGTAGTGACAGCAATAATGGTATTTTGATAATTGAAAATGGTAAAAAATTAACAGCTGGTAATAAAAAAGCAAATCCGAAGATTTGCTTTTTTAAAGAGAATATAGATGGTTTACTCGTCATCAAAGTTGCCATCAGTGGATTCATTTTGCTCCAAAGAAGCATCAAAAATCAGAATGGCTTTACCATCAGTTTCAATCATGCCTTGCTCTTCAAGTGTTTTTAGAACACGCCCGACCATTTCACGTGAACAGCCGACAATACGACCAATTTCTTGGCGTGTAATACGAATTTGACGACCGTTTGGCAAAATCATGGCTTCTGGCTGCGCAGAAAGATCAATCAAGCAACGTGCAATACGACCAGACACATCTATAAAGGCAAGGTCAGTCACTTTACGTGTGGTATTTTTTAAACGACGTACCAGCTGTGCAAAAACGGCATAGCTTAAATCGGGATATTGTTTGCTGAGTTCGTGGAAATTTTCATAAGTAATTTCTGCGATTTCACAGACATCACGAGTACGAACCTCTGCAGTACGTTGTGGATTCGATTCAAACAGACCCATTTCCCCAAAAAAGTCACCTGGATTCAAATATGCCACAACAATTTCGCGATCGTCATCTTCGCGAAGAATAATTGATACTGAACCTTTTAGAATCAAATATAATGATTTTGATTCAGTCCCTGCATCAACAATAGTTGTCCGTTTTGGATAACGGTTGATGTATGCACGTTTTAATAATGCTTTGACTGAGTCAGGCAGTTGTCCTGGGGACAATGCATCAGTACTCAGCTGTGAAAAGTTGGAAGTCATGCTAACGGTTCCGAAAATGGATAAATAATAGATCGCACAAGACCTAAGCTGAACTTGTCACACAGTAGAGATGAAATTCCTTATCAACTCAAGTTATGTTAGTGTACAAATACCCGTGTCAATTTATAGTTTTTTTTAGGTAGTTGCAATGCAAACAAGTGTTCAGTGGTTAGAGAACGTTGCTTTTGAAGCCAAATCAGAAAGTGGTCATTCTGTAGTGATGGATGGATCCGCAGAATATGGTGGTGAAAACCGTGGTCCACGTCCTATGGAGTTAATCTTAATGGGACTTGGTGGTTGTGCTTCATTCGATATTGTGACTATTTTAAAGAAATCACGCCAAGAAGTGACGCATGTTGAATGTCAGTTAACAGCAGAACGTGCCGATAGCATCCCTGCAGTGTTCACCAAAATTCATTTGCATTTTGTAGTCAAAGGCAAGGCTGTCAAGGAAAAGCAGGTCGCGAAGGCGGTTGAACTTTCAGCAGAAAAATACTGTTCTGCTAGTAAAATGCTATCTGATGGTGGTGTTGAAATTAGCCATGATTTTGAAATTATTGAACAAGATTAGGCGTTGACTGATAGGTCATACAATGGTTGGTATATTTGCCAATCATTGTAACTAAATATTTCAATTTGCATGAATAATAATCAAAAGCCTTTAATTTATTGATATGCAAGTGTATGTCAATCATTCAACTCACTATAAAAAAATTACCAGACTAAACTTGAAATTTACTTTAATAAGTCCAATATTATAATTGAAATCCAACTGTTAATTTTAATTAAGATTTTGAAAAATATATAAAAAATTTAATTGAAATTTACACCTGCGTTCCCATATATCCATCAAGTACACAATTTGTTGTGAGGAATAACAAGAATGCGTTTTGAAAAGTTTACCAACCGCCTACAGCAAGCTTTATCCGATGCCCAATCTCTCGCGATAGGGAAAGATCATACTGCCATTGAAGGCATTCACTTATTGGCGACTTTGCTCGAAGAAGCCTCCAATGTCAGTTTATTACAACAAGCAGGCGCCAACCTACGTGATTTGCAAAGCAAATTACAGCAAGCGATTGCCGATGCACCGACTTTGGCCAATCCAACAGGCGATATCAACTTAAGTCCAGATGCAGTTAAAGCCCTGAATTTGGCTGACAGTTTTGCCCAAAAAGCAGGTGATGAGTTCTTGTCAACCGATTGGTTGATGCTGGGTTTGGCCGAAGTGGGCGCGACCAAAACACTACTGAACAGTGTAGGCGTGACCTCAGGCAGTTTGCGTAGCGTGATTGACAAAATTAGAGGGGATGAAAAAGTTATGAGCAATAATCACGAAGATCAACGTGACTCACTCAATAAATATACCATCGACTTAACTGAACGTGCGTTGGCGGGCAAGCTAGACCCTGTAATTGGTCGTGATGATGAAATCCGCCGTACCGTTCAGGTATTGTCACGCCGTACCAAAAACAACCCAGTACTCATTGGTGAACCTGGTGTGGGTAAAACTGCGATTGTTGAAGGTTTGGCGCAGCGTATTGTGAATGGTGAAGTGCCTGAAAGTTTAAAAGGTAAACGTGTTTTATCTTTAGATTTGGGTTCTTTGTTGGCAGGTGCGAAATATCGCGGTGAGTTTGAAGAACGCCTAAAAGCGGTCTTAAAAGACTTGGCGAAACAAGAAGGTGAAGTCATCTTGTTTATTGATGAATTACACACGCTTGTGGGTGCAGGTAAAGGTGATGGCGCCATGGATGCAGGCAATATGTTGAAACCTGCATTGGCGCGTGGCGAATTGCGCTGCGTCGGTGCCACTACTTTAGATGAGTATCGTCAATATATTGAAAAAGATGCGGCTTTAGAGCGTCGTTTCCAAAAAGTATTGGTAGATGAGCCAAGTGTAGAAGACACCATTGCAATTTTACGAGGTCTGAAAGAACGCTACGAAGTGCACCACGGGGTGAAAATTTTAGATTCGGCGATTATTGCTGCTGCTAAAATGTCACACCGTTATATCACAGACCGTCAACTTCCCGACAAGGCAATTGACTTGGTGGATGAGGCAGCATCACGGATTAAAATGGAGCTAGATTCTAAGCCTGAAGCTTTAGATAAATTAGAGCGCCGTTTAATTCAATTGAAACTGCAACTTGAAGCAGTGAAGAAAGATGAAGATGCAGGCAGCCGTGCCGAAGTTGCGCATTTAGAAAAACAAATTATTGAAGTTCAGAATGAATACAATGATTTGGAAGAAGTCTGGAAAGCGGAAAAAACCTTGGTTGAAGGTACTAAGCAAATACAGACTCAGTTAGATCAGGCACGTATGGCATTGCAAAAGGCGCAGCGTGAGAACGACTTGGCAGAAATGTCACGTTTGCAATACGGCGTGATTCCTGAGTTGGAAAAACAACTGGCACAAGATGAGTTGGTTGAAGAGAAAGAAGAACCAAAATTATTGCGTAACAAAGTTACGGACAATGAAATTGCAGAAGTCGTCAGTGCTGCAACGGGTATTCCTGTATCGAAAATGCTGCAGGGTGAACGTGAAAAACTGCTACACATGGAAGATTTCTTGCATAACCGTGTGGTGGGGCAAGACGAAGCTGTGGTAGCGGTATCGAATGCAGTACGTCGTTCACGCGCTGGTTTGTCTGATCCTAACCGTCCAAGTGGTTCGTTCCTGTTCCTTGGCCCAACAGGGGTAGGTAAAACAGAATTGACAAAAGCTTTAGCAAACTTCTTGTTTGACAGTGATGATGCCATGATTCGGATTGATATGTCTGAATTTATGGAAAAACACTCGGTCAGCCGTTTGGTTGGTGCGCCTCCAGGCTATGTTGGTTATGAAGAAGGTGGTGTGTTAACCGAAGCAGTGCGTCGTAAACCGTACAGTGTGGTGTTGTTTGATGAGGTGGAAAAAGCCCATCCGGACGTATTTAACATCTTATTGCAAGTGTTGGATGATGGTCGCCTGACCGATTCACAAGGTCGCGTGGTGGACTTTAAAAACACTGTAATTGTGATGACTTCTAACTTGGGTTCGCATGATGTACGTGAACTAGGTGACAATCCAACACGTGAAGAAGTACGTGCCGTGGTCATGGCAGCAGTGTCGCAACATTTCCGCCCTGAATTTATTAACCGTATTGATGAATTGGTGGTGTTCCATTCATTGGAAAAAGCACAAATTCGTGGCATTGCCGATATTCAATTGGATCGTTTACGTGCACGTTTAAGCGAACGCGATTTGCGCTTGTCGATAGACGATACTGCATTTGATCAATTGATTGAAGCAGGTTTTGACCCAGTCTACGGTGCACGTCCATTGAAACGTGCGATTCAGCAACAAGTGGAAAACACGTTGGCGCAAAAAATCTTAGCAGGCGACTTTGTTGCAGGCGATACGATTTTAATTAAAGCTGAAAATGGTCAATTGGTGTTTGAAAAAATGAAACTCAGCTAATTGGCTATATGTTAGCAACTTTCAATAAACCCAGCTTCGGCTGGGTTTTTTTATGACTGACAATTCAGGTCACATTAGTAAAATTTTTGGTCAAAAGTGACAGCTATTTTAAATATTTTGTGATAAATATTTTATTTAAGTGATTTATTTGCAAAACAATTATCTTTTTTAAAGAAGATTAATTATAATTTTTTTTCAATAAAAATAGATAAATTCTGAGCAGAATCTATGTCAAAAATAGTATGGGGTGGAATGGGGGTTGCAGTGTTAGCAGGAGCTGCCGCTGCGGGAAATTTATATGCAGATAAGAGCCTGCGTGAGCATTATCAACAAAATTCAAATCCTGCACCTAATATTAGCGTGCAATATACAGACTACGACATGGGGACTTTAAAAGGTACTGCCAAATGGAAAATGACCATTATTTCAGACCCGTGTAATGCTAAAGAAAAATTGGTGTTTCACGGACAAGATCAAATTCAGCGGACATGGAAAGGTTACCAAATTGATTCTAAAATGAATCTGGAACAAGGGCAGGGCCAATTTTCCGAGTTCTTTCAGCAGCCTTTAAATATGACAACACAAGTAAATTGGTTGGGCGTATCAACCACGAAATTGAGCATACCTGCCATAGAGAAAAAAGAAGCAGGACTTGAAGCTAAATTTTCGCCTATGCAGATTGAGTTTCAGGGGAAACAAAGTCAAGGGCAGCAGCAAATTGTAAATATGAGTTTTGATGTGCCTCAATTGACGGTACGCGATCAATTTGGACATCTTCAAGTAAAAGGTATGCAGTTTAAAACCAATCAGGCTTTGAATGCACAGTCTTTAGAGCCGGGCTATTTCCAATTCAGTATTGCAGAAATGCAGCGTCAAGACCCAAAAGCAGTGGGTTCAGGCAAAATGAAGGACTTCAGTTGGCGTATGGATACTCAACTGCATGAGCGTACGGTTGATATTCATTCAAAATTTAAAATTGCCGAGTTAGGTTTAAATAATGTGCCTGCCATGCAAGATTTGCAGTTAAATTGGGATGTTAATGATTTGCAACGCACAAAAATGCAGACCTTTTTTGATATTATTCAAAAACAAAGCAATTCCTGCTTAGAAGCAGAAAACTTTAAGAAGGAAGTTCAACAAGCCTTAGTGGCGGTGATTAATGAGGGTTTTCAGTTTGAATCGAAGAAGAATCAGTTGAAGTTAGGCACAGGCAGTATTCGGGCAGATTTGGTCGGTAAAGTGATGCCAGGGCATCAAACCACTGTAGAAGGCTTAGCAAAAATGTTCCCAAGTTTGCTAGAAGTGCAAACCGATGTGAGCTTTAACAAGCAAGTGGTCAAAACTATTATGAATAATTATATGAATGCTGCGGGTAAAAGCATGTCTGATCAAGAATTAGAGCAGATGCTCAGTGCGATGCAAGGCAATCAGCAAATTGAACGTGATGGTGATGAATTTAAACTGTCGATGCATTATCAATATGGTGAAAAGAAGTTTTTAACTGGTCAATAAGCTAGATACTGACCTACGAAAAAACAGAGCCTGTTCAATTGAACAGGCTTTGTTGTAATACCATATCGTTTATTTAAACAGGTGGGTGCTGAATTTTCCAAGCACGGTGGATTTTGGTATTGCGTTTGAAATCTGGGCCAATAGTTTCATGGCTAATTTCCTGCACATCAAACATGGCTTCAATTTCTTCATCCATTTCAAAACCACGGTAGTTGTTGGAGAAGTACAGCGTACCGCCTGTGGTTAAGCGGTTCATGGCACGTTTAATTAAAGAAACGTGGTCGCGTTGTACGTCAAACGTTCCGTAGAATTTTTTAGAGTTAGAGAAAGTTGGTGGGTCAATAAAGATCAGATCATATTGTTCATGACCTTCTTTGAGCCATTCAAAACAATCGCTGGCAAAGAATTGATGTTGCTCATCGGCATGGTCTACCGTTAAACCATTCAATACAAAGTTTTCTTTAGACCAGTTTAAATAGGTGTTGGACAAATCGACACTGGTGGTACTTGCAGCCCCGCCAAGTGCAGCATGCAAACTTGCAGTTGAGGTGTAACTGTATAAATTCAGGAAGTGCTTGCCACGAGCTTCTTTGGCAATGCGTAAACGCATTTGACGGTGGTCTAGGAATAAACCTGTATCTAAATAATCCGTCAGGTTGACCAAAATTTTCGCTTGACCTTCTTGCACAATAAAACGCTTAGAAGCAGTACTTTGTTTGGTGTACTGATTTTTACCTTCTTGGCGGGCACGTGTCTTAATGAATACCGCATCACGGCCTAAGCCTGTTACAGCACGAATTGCTTGTAATGCAAGATTAAAACGCTTTTTGGCTTTTTCAGGATCAATTTTTTTCGGTGGTGCATATTCTTGTACGTGCAAACGATCGCCGTATAAATCGACTGCGACATTAAAATCAGGCAAGTCTGCATCGTATAAACGTAAGCAATAGACATTATCTTTCACAGCCCATTTTTTCAGGCTTTGCATATTTTTCTGTAAGCGGTTGGTGAAGTCTTCTGCACCTTCAATCGGTTCAAATTGCTGAGGTTGCCAGTCAGCTAAGAATGGACGTGCTACTGTTGCAGGTTTGATCGTGCCAAAACGGACATAAATTGGTAGTTTACCGTTCATCAAACGTAGAATTTGAGGGTCATTAAATGCCAGTACATCGGCTTGTTCGACCTGTGCGGCAATTACAGCTGCTTTTTGATTTGGGAAATGTTTTTGCAATAGGGCAGATAAACCCAAATACAAGGCACGGTTCGAGGCTTTATCGCCTAAACGCTCACCATAAGGTGGGTTGGTGACAATAAAGGCTTTTTTGCCTTCAGCCTGAAAATCTGGCCAGTCGGCCAAAGTACGTTCTTCAATTTGAATCTGATCGAGCAAGTGTTCAAAACCGGCAGCAATAATATTTTGCTTGGTGGCTTTGACTGCTTCCCAGTCTGCATCAAAAGCATAGAATTTTGGCAGCGGTTGTTGTAATGCTGTCTGATGTCGTTCTGCTGCTTCAGCTTTAATGTTCAT
This sequence comes from Acinetobacter sp. KAM396, assembly GCF_021602765.1. Lineage (NCBI taxonomy): Bacteria > Pseudomonadati > Pseudomonadota > Gammaproteobacteria > Moraxellales > Moraxellaceae > Acinetobacter > Acinetobacter sp. KAM396. The sequence goes on along the minus strand of NZ_BPPH01000001.1, from coordinate 17,124 downwards.
CCATAATTCATGGTCATGGCCTTGCCAACCATTAAAACCAAAACGACGTACTAGACCTGGCGCACGGTCAGTCAGCATCATTAAAGCTTCAATAATAAAGGTACCTGAACCACACATCGGATCTAAAATGATGTCAGGCTGAATGTGTTGTAATTGACCTTTTTGCAGAATTGCCGCTGCAAGATTTTCTTTGATTGGCGCATCGGTCATAAAACGACGATAGCCGCGCTTATGCAATGAATCGCCCGATAAATCAAGGCAGTATGTATGTTCTTTTTTGCCTGCCAACACGTATAAGGTAATTTCTGGCTGTTTGATGTCGATGCTTGGACGTTTGCCCACTGCATCCATAAATGAATCGACCACACCATCTTTAACGCGCAAGGTCGCAAACTGGCTATTTACTTTGATGTCACGTTCAATGTGTAAACGCACTGCAAATGTACTTTGTGGGGCAAAAATGAGTGACCAGTCAAAGCTAAGCGCACCTTCATAAAGCTCTTCGGCTACATCGCGCGCGTCGTGACTGAATTCAATTTCGTGTGTGTGAATTGGCGTAAGGACACGTGAGGCTAAACGTGACCACATGCAGACACGATAGGCATTTTCGAGTGTGCCTTTGAAAATTAAACGACCCGGTAAACGTTCGATATTTTGAATACCTAAACCTTGCATTTCTTCTTGCAATAAGGTTTCAAGTCCATCTGCACAGGTGACCCAATATGTAGAAAGACGGGGTTTCGAATTCATGAAAATTTCCAAAAGCAATTCAGCAATCGACTATTTTACCGTATTTTGTGCTAGAAAACTTAGTGATTTAGCGTGAATCGTGCAGAATTTTAAAGGTCTTGGTTTGAAGAGTTTCAGGGTATTTTTACTTTTTTTTTCTAAAAATGCAGTGAGGATGCAATGACATCCCATAAAATTTTGAGTGATTGTATTGCGCAAGAATAAAAACCTGAATATTCACATGATTGGTATGTATTTTTGCTCATACATTGTTGTGATGGTGAACATTTTGCAGATGAGCATCAAACACTGCAAAACAACAATGAAGCGATAAGGGGAATATTTAAATGACCACGGCTACTTTAAACACGGCACAGGCTTTAACAGCAAATAACGAGATTTTTTCAGTTGCCACTTTAATTTATACGCGATTAAGACGGGTCAGTGGACGTGTGATTGATGTCATGTATCTGGTTGAAAATTCAGACTATGCACGTGCTGTGCTGCAATTGGCGCTCGCTACACACGATGAGGAATTGTGCCGTTATGCGCTGCGCTTAAACAGTATATTGGCTAACTTAATGGATGCTGATGCAGAAATAACGACTTCGCAGACTGAAGTGCAGCAATCAGATGCAGTAGAAAATATAGATGACTTGACTGAACCGACAGCTGAAGAAATTTATCGGGCGCAGGTGTCGCATCATTATATTGGTGCATTGCGTTAAGTGGGGGAATAGTACGGGTTTTGCCTACACAGCCTTAATGTTGTGTAGGTTGTTGTAGGCGAAGATTGATCAAGCAGATGTTCATTAAGCTCATATCAATATGATTGGGTAGCATTGTAGTTAAATATACGTGCCATCCTTTCACATCGTTTTGTAGAGTATTAAGCATGAAAGAAAGTGTAAATGATTCTGCATGACTTAATTTTTAAAATCATAAGTTTCTTTTGACTAAATCATGCCAAGTTGCACTGCTTTGCCAAATCAATTTCTGTATAATGCGTTAACTTAACGTATAAGGAATCTCTCATGCATTTGGCGGCATTGCATACTCCGAGCCAGATTCAATTGAATAAAGATGGGCATTTAAAACACTTTTTAACCATCGAAGGTCTTTCCAAAGAAACCCTCACCCAAATTCTGGACACAGCACAGTCCTTTTTCAATGAACAAAACCAACTGATCACCAATAATTTGCTCGAAGGGCGCACGGTGATGAATTTGTTCTTCGAAAACTCTACTCGTACCCGCACCACATTTGAAGCCGCAGCCAAGCGTCTTTCTGCCAATGTACTCAATATTGATATTGCCCGTTCAAGTACCTCTAAAGGTGAAACTTTGCGTGACACTTTGTGGAACTTAGAGGCGATGGCTGCCGACATTTTTGTGGTACGCCATTCATCTTCAGGTGCTGCACATTTTATTGCCAAAACAGTTTGCCCAAAGGTTGCCATTATTAATGCAGGCGATGGTCGTCATGCGCATCCGACTCAAGCCATGTTGGATATGTTGACTATCCGCCGTGAAACCCAACGCCCTTATGCAGAATTAAGTGTGGCGATTATTGGCGATATTAAACATTCACGCGTGGCGCGTTCCGATGTGGCTGCCTTGCAAACACTGGGCTGTAAAGACATTCGCGTGATTGCACCGAACACCTTATTGCCGTACGGTTTTGAGGAATATGGCGCAGGCGTGCGTTTATTTAACAAAATGGAAGAAGGCATTAAAGATTGCGATGTGATTATCACCCTGCGTATTCAGAATGAACGTATTGATTCGCCTGCACTTGCCTCACAAGCTGAATTTTACAAAATGTATGGTTTAAACAAAGAACGTTTGGCGCTTGCCAAACCAAACTGTATTGTAATGCATCCAGGACCAATGAACCGTGGTGTCGAAATTGATTCAAGCATTGCCGATGGTCCTCAGTCGGTGATTTTAAATCAGGTGACTAACGGTATTGCGGTGCGTATGGCGGTATTGGCTTTGGCGATGCAAGGTCAATTGCAAGAACAAGGTTTGATTGACGCGATTGCGGTATAAGGAAAAAGTCATGGCGATTGTAAAAATTGAAAATGTACGTGTGCTTGACCCAATCCAGCAAATTGACCGAGTGCAAACGGTATATCTTGAAAATGGCAAGTTGGTTGCAGAAAGTGCAGATATTAGCGAAAGCATAGATGCCCAAGGTCAATGGCTCATGCCAACTATGGTCGATTTATGCGCACGTTTACGTGAACCTGGTCAGCAACAACATGGCACGCTCAAATCTGAAGGCAAGGCCGCACGTGAAAACGGAATTCTGCACTTATTTACGCCACCCGATTCTAAACCAATCGTGCAAGACAACGGTGCACTCATTCATGGTTTGGTCGAAAAAGCCATGTTGGATGGTGGCATTTATTTAGAAGTGATTGGTGCACAAACTCAAGGTTTAAACGGCAAGCAGCCTGCCAATATGGCGGGACTGAAAAAAGGCGGCTGTAGTGCAGTGTCCAATGCCAATGCACCTTTTGAAGATGATGATGTCGTGATTCGCACACTGGAATATGCTGCAGGTTTGGACATGACCGTGGTGTTCTATGCCGAAGAACCGCAAATTGCTAAAGATGGCTGTGTGCATGAAGGTTTTATTGCATCGCGTCAGGGCTTGCCTATGATTCCAACTTTGGCAGAAACCGTAGCGATTGCCAAATATTTGCTGATGATTGAAGCCACAGGTGTACGTGCGCATTTTGGCTTATTGTCTTGTGGTGCATCAGTTGAATTGATTCAACAAGCTAAAGCCAAAGGTTTACCTGTCACTTGCGATGTGGCGATGCATCAACTGCATTTAACCGATCAAATTATTGATGGTTTTAACTCGTTAGCGCATGTACGTCCGCCACTGCGCTCAGAGCAAGACAAAGCATTACTGCGTCAAGGTGTAAAAGATGGTGTGATTGATGCGATTTGTACTCATCATGAGCCGTTAAATAGCTCTGCAAAAATGGCACCATTTGCAGATACTTTGTCAGGTTTTACTGCATTTGATACTTATATTCCATTTGGGATTCAACTGATTCAGGAAGGTCTGTTCAGTCCATTGGAATGGGTAGAAAAAGTGACACTTGCACCTGCGCGTGTGGCAAAAATGCAAAGTCGTTGGGAACAGGAAGCGGGTTGGGTCTTGGTTGATCCAGAAGTGGAATGGACACTGAACAAAGAAACGATTGTGTCACAAGGCAAAAATACGCCTTTGATTAATCAAGTTGTAAAAGGCAAAGCAGTACGCGTCTTTACTGCTTAATATGCTCTGATTGATATTTGATTTTCAACTTTAAATAAAAGTCAGCTTCGACTGGCTTTTTTTTGAATTTTAACAATCCCAAAATAGAAAACTCTACATTCCGTTGACTCAAATTTCACAACAAAATCAAAACACCACAATTTATTACATTTGTTTAAATTTTAAGCATATATATTAAAAAACAACATGAAAACAAAGACAAAAAAGAGGACATATATATGCAAACAGATTTAATAGACTTACTCAAACAAAGTGTGTCATCCATTGTATTGGAAGGGGAAACTCAGCATTTGCTTGAAAAAAATCAGGCATTGAGTAGTTTTTATCCCATTTTATTGTCTATTTTAAATTCACGTCCTGAACTGATAGATATTCTGCAGCGACAACTAAATCCGCGTGTGGGGGATGTCTTTGGCGCAAATCTATCTTTAAAACAGCAATTTATGGATATGGTGAGTGGCACAGCACCACAAGATGAAATTGAAAATACACTGAATCGTTCAATTGCACCTAGTCTAAACTTTCTTGAAAATCAGGCAGGTTCATCAGACCCAGTTGCGATTCAACATTTATTGCAAAATAATTTAGATTCAATTCAGGCAGCTTTGCCGCAGTGGGCAACAGCTTTATTGGCTGCATTGGGGGTAAATAATGCTGCAGGACAAACCGTACATCAAGCACCTGAAGTTTTTGTGACTGAGCCAGTAGAAGAACGCCGTTCGTGGTTATTGCCTATTTTAGCTTTAATTATTTTAATTGGCTTATTGGCATTTTTATTCCGTGCATGCAGTGACCGCAACCAAGCACCTACAACCACCGAGACCCAAGTCGCAGCGAATCAGGCTGCAATGTTACAAGTCAGTACCGGCAGTGATGGTAATTTGGTGACCTGTCAAATTTTGTTAAATAATCCAAGCTATATGGAAATTTTGCAAAATGAAGTGAAGCAAATTTTTAATCATCCAACAGGTTGTGGGGCAGAAAATTATGCCAACTATCATTCAGAATTTATTGATCAGGATGTGATTCCAAGTGTTTTGAAAATGCTGAAAGGTGTACCGAATGTCAATTTAAACTGGGTGGGTAATCAACTGTCTATTCAAGCAGCGAACCATGCCGATGCAGAGCGTTTAGCCAGTCAAATTCGTCCATTGGCTAAAAACATGACTGTAGTGACTCAGCAACCTGCAGAAACCACAGTAACCGATGTCAATCAGGCTGTAACCAGCAGTATTAGTAATGCCGAGCAGGCTTTGGCTGCAATTAATCCTGACAATATCCGCGCGTTAGATGTTGCGACGGCACTCAATATGCAAATCATTAATTTTGATTCTGCATCGACTGAAATTCCAGCAGCCAATAAATCTATTTTAGATCAGGCTGCGGTATTGATGCAGCGCGCGCCACAAGTGCAGTTAACTGTGAAAGGGCACACCGATGCCGTAGGTGATGCCAATGCCAACAAGACTTTGTCACAACAACGTGCGCAAGCCGTGGTCGATTATTTAGTATCACGTGGTGTAAACCCAGGTCAGCTGCAAGCCATTGGTTTTGGTTCAGAGCAGCCGATTGCGTCAAATGCAACCCCAGAAGGCCAATTTAAAAACCGCCGTATTGAGTTTGAAGTCTTGAATGTAGATACAGGCACAGTGCGTAGTGTGGAAGATGCAGGCGTGGTAGAGCAAAAGGCGCCTCAATCTTAAAATAGGTCTATTTTCTTGTAAGCCTTCACTTTGCAAAGTGAAGGCTTTTTTATTGCGGATCAATCCCGAAGCATTGTTCATAAATGGTGCGTAAAGTCAAAGCATTGGGCTTAGAAGCTTGTATGACTTTCGGGATCTTAAGCAATCTCAAGTGGAACGATTAAAAAGATGCAGGTTTATTATAATAACCAGAATCTCGATACTTTGCGCGAATATTATCCTAATGGAATGAGTACCTGAAACTTTGATGATCAACTAAATACTTTGGATAGTGTTCGTCAAAAAGTATGAAAGTGTGTAGTGCTGGTACTGACGGTTAAGGTGAAAACACCCAAGACCCTATTGGTTTATTACATTAAGTTGAAAACTTTGCCATTGCAAACCGAATCTTTGCCAATCAATATGTTGGTTCAAATGGAAGACACTCCTTGGCTGAAGTCGAAAAGCTGGATGTGATTGAGTGGATTCGTACTATTTTACGATGCGTCTTATTATCCCAAACAGCTACAATCGATTATCGGCAGGGCGTGAGTGATTATCTGACTCAGACCAGGCACTCGCATTTATGGCATGAGCAAATACGTTTTATAAAAGCAGATAGACATCAATTTGCCCAGCAAGCACAGCTAGAAAACTTGCAGTTTGATGCGGCCAGGGCGATTTGTGGCGCATTATGTACCAGTAGAAAAAATATTATTTTTTCAAGATATTTACCAAACATTAAAACCTGTAGCGATTTTATTAAGCTATGATCTGATGCAGCAGACTGAAAATATAGAATTGCGGTGGATGCAGAATTTGGCTTTGGATTGTGGTTTAACTGCAATACAAGCAGAAAAAATGCTTGCACGATTATCTGGAGAATTTCATTTAATTGCTGCAGATACACAGACGGGATTGCTGGCTCTAGTCGGTTTCCGCCAGTGTAAAAGGTATTGTTAACTCATGAGTTATTATGGTTTTTTGCGTAGAAATAGTTGAGCTAGATTCAATCAGTAATCTTTGTAGTAAAAGTATCAGCACAAGAAAAGTCAGATGAGGGAAAGAGAAAGAATGTCAGCATATTACACTTTACTTAAACGTGAACAACATGCCGATGGTTGCTGTACTGCGTACTATCGTTGCAACATTCATGCACAAGGTGCGTGGAACCCGCATGAACAACACATGGCACCTGCAACGGGTATATTATGTGCAGAGCTTGAGCAATTTATGCTGCGTGATGATATGCGCATTGGTCGGGTTGGTTTAGATATTTTTGGCTTGATTGCCTTTGGGGAGTTTAGTATCACTACCCGTATGATCCGACCAGGTAAAACCATTGAGTTGATTGAAGCGGAAATGTGCGCTGAAGGAAAAACCTGTATTGTGGCGCGCGCATGGAAAATGAAGACCTCAGATACACGCGCGATTGCAGGACTGGAAGATTTACCCATAGAAAACCCTGAATATTTGTCCCATTGGGATGGTATGCGTTGTTGGCCAGGCGGCTATATTCAAAGTATTGAAACACGTGCGCATCCGGATCGTCGTGCAGGTAAGGGTATCGTTTGGTTAAGAAACCAATTTGATATGGTCGAAAATCAAAGCACATCCAGTTTTGTGCGTTTATTGGGGATGGTGGATACCGCCAATGGCGTAGTGCCACGCTTAGACCCGAATGCGGGTTGGGGTTTTCCAAATTTGGATTTGCAAATGCATTTACACCGTTTACCGCAAGGCGAATGGCTGGGTTTGGAAGTGACACAACAATATGGTGAAGATGGTATTGGCTTAACGAGTGCAGTCTTGCATGATACTCAAGGGCCATTTGGACGCAGTGAGCAAATTTTAACTTTGCGTCAATTCTAAATTGATTCAGAATTAAACAAAAAATCTTAGGACGAATTGCTTCGTCCTTTTTTTATTGGCATGCTGTGTGCAGATTATTTCATCTTATTTTATTTGAAAATATTATGCGAATTGGTTTGATTGGTGCAGGGCGAGTTGCACATCATTTGGCTCATGTTTTAAACGCACAGCATCAAATTGTGCAAATTTATAGCCGTAGTCTGGACAAGGCACAGGATTTGGCTGCACAGGTTGGCGCAGAAGCGATTGCAGAAGTAGAACAGCTTCATTCAGACCTAGATTTACTGATTATCGCAGTGAGTGATCAGGCGATTGCACAGGTGATTCAGGAAATTCATCATGACTTAAATCATGTGTTGATAGTGCATACCTCTGGCAGTACCAAATTAGATGTATTGCAACAGCATCATGCACGTTCAGGGGTATTTTATCCCTTACAAACCTTTAGTTTAGAGCGTGAAATTGACTGGACAGAAACACCTTTATTCATAGAAGCTGCATTTGCTGAAGATCAGCAGCTTTTAATGACTTTGGCAAATAGCCTAAGCAAAAAAGTCTATGCCTATACTTCAGAGCAGCGTTTGAGTTTGCATTTGGCTGCGGTATTTGCCTGTAATTTTAGTAATTATTGTTATGACATGGCGAAGCAAGTGGTGGATGACCAGCAAGTAGATTTTAGTTTGCTGTATCCTCTTATGATGGAAACTGCGCATAAAGCGACCCAGAATGATCCGCGTAAAATGCAAACAGGACCTGCTATGCGGGGCGATCGCAATATTTTAAACATGCATCAAGACGTATTGGCAGCAGGGCAGCAATATGCACTTGCCGAAGTTTATACACTGATGAGCCAACAGATTTTAGAACGTCATCAATCTTAGTCGTTTCTTAATCTTTGGACTTATGCCATAAAACCATCCTAGAAAAAAATGCTTCCAAAGGGAAGCATTTTTTATTGTAGAAACTAGTTAATTTTCTTGAAGATAAAGTCATTAATCTTATGACCTGCTTCAATTCCACGACGTTCAAACTTGGTTTGTGGACGCCATTCAGGGCGAGGGTAGCTATTGCCTTTCCCCGCTAAGTTTTCTAAACGTGAACGATTGTCCAAGACATCCAGCATCCATTCTGCATACGGCTCCCAGTCAGTTGCTGCATGGAACGTACCGCCTAACACTAATTTTTGCTCTACCAATTCCATGCGTTCATGGGCAACGAAACGGCGTTTGAAGTGACGTTTTTTCTGCCATGGGTCTGGGAAATAGAGTTGAACCGTATCAATGCTGTTGTCTGGCATTTCACGTAGAACTTGAATTGCATCGGCATCTAATACACGTAAATTGCTTAAACCTGCTGTACCTGCTTCATAAACGCACTGTGCAATCCCTGGAATATGGACTTCAATCCCGACAAAGTTACGTTCAGGATTGGCCTGCGCCATCAATACTAAAGAACGCCCCATCCCAAAACCAATTTCAACGGTGAGCGGGCGTTCAGGGTGTTCAAAATGCTGACGTAAATCGCCAACAGGATATTCCAAAATTAAGTTGCCGTATTGTTCCAAGGCGCTACGTTGTGACGTATTCAATGGTGAAGAACGGCGCATGAACGTTACAATTTCACGATGCTCGTTGAGGTTGTCCAGCTCGACAACGTGCTGGTCTAATTGATCGTTCGACATAATTTTGGCAAATCTAATAAATTCGAATGCGGTATTTTAAGTCCTGAGCCATTGAAGTCAAATTTTTTCGCGGTTTTTCGCAGCACCGCGCAAGATTGCGATCCATCTGCATCTTTTGAGCATAAAAAATGTTGAATCATTAAGATTCAGCATTTTGGGTCTTTAATGGTGTTTGAATATTTTGCAGCAATTACGAACGGGTACTGTATTGATCAATTAAGGTATGACTGGCTTCATTCAATCCAATAATATGCACTTTAATTTGTTGGGCTTTAAATTTGTTCACCACGGTATTTAGCATATTTACAGAGGTAATATCCCAAATATGTGCATGCGTTAAGTCGATGGTGACATTGCTGATGTCTTCTGAAAAATCAAAAAATTGATAAAACTTTTCAGAACTGCTAAAGAAAATTTGCCCTGAAATTACATATTGGCGAGTATGTTCGCCCAATAAAAATGAGCTGACTTTAACTTCACTTTCCAGTTTATTCACTAAAAATAAAGCAGAAAGCAGTACGCCAACAAAAACACCCAAAGCAAGGTTGTGGGTAGCTAACACCACAATCACCACAGCGAACATAACAATATTGCTTTGTTTCGGATGCTTTTTGAAGTTACGGATTGAATCCCAGTTAAAAGTCGTGAATGACACCATAATCATAATCGCAACCAGTGCTGCCATAGGAATATATGCCAACCAATCTTTGAGAAACACCACCAAGCACAGTAAAAACACGCCTGCCGTAAGTGTAGATAGACGTGTGCGCGCCCCAGAGCTGACGTTGATAATGGATTGTCCAATCATGGCACAACCTGCCATACCGCCCATAAAGCCACTGACAATATTGGCATAACCTTGACCACGACATTCCTGATGCCGATCTGCTTCTGTGCCTGTGGCTTCATTGACAATCGTCGTGGTCATCATGGTTTCAAGCAAACCGACTGTGGCTAATGTCATGGCATAAGGGAAAATAATCGATAAAGTTTCAAAATTTAGCGGAATGTCAGGTATTAGAAAAATAGGCAGCGTATCAGGAAATTGTCCCAAATCGCTTACGGTGCGCATATCTGAACCAAGTAATAAAGCAACCACACTTAGTACAATAATGCAGACCAAAGGTGAGGGAATGCTTTTGCCAATTTTAGGGAGGTAAGGAAATAGATAGATCACCGCCAAGCCTAATCCTACAAACAAATAACCTAAGCCATCCATTTTTGATAATTCAGGCAGTTGCGCCACAAAAATTAAAATCGCCAAAGCATTTACAAAGCCATAAACTACCGACTGCGAAACAAAACGCATCAGTTTGGCAACTTTAAAATAGCCTGCCACAACCTGAATCAACCCTGTGAGCACAGTGGCTGCCAATAAATATTGCAAACCATGTTCTTTAACAAGGGTAATCATAAGCAATGCCATGGCGCCTGTCGCGGCAGAAATCATGGCAGTACGCCCACCAAAAAATGCAATCGTGACCGCAATACAGAATGAGGCATATAAGCCGACTTGCGGATCGACGCCTGCAATAGCAGAAAAGGCAATTGATTCAGGAATTAATGCCAAACCCACCACTAAACCCGCCAAAACATTGGTACGGATATTGGAAAACCACTCTTCTTTTTTCAGGCTAATCACTATCTCAATTTCATGAAACTTTAAAGGGCTGTATGATAAAACATCTTGAGATAAAAAAAGCAGCTAAAACAGACTTGAAAAAGCCTGAATTTTGCAGGATAGTCAAAGCGTAAGGGCTTTTTAAGACATTTACGTTTTTTGCAATTCATAGGTTCAATCACTTGCAAGTTCGTGACAGGCGATTTAGAAAAGAGATAGTTATATAACAAGGATCAAATATGAAGCTTTATTATTCACCAGGCGCATGTTCTTTAGCAGCACATATTATTTTAAATGAAGTGAATGTCGATTTTGATATTGAACGTGTGGATTTAAAAACCCATAAAACAGAAAAGGGTGTCGATTATTACGAAATTAACCCTAAAGGCTATGTACCTGCTTTAGAAATTAACCCGGGTTTGATTTTGACGGAAAACGTAGCAATATTGCCATTTTTAGCGCAGCAAGACCCTAAGCAAGACTTAATTCCGCCATCGGGTTTAGGTCGTGCTAAAGTTTTGGAATGGTTAGGTTATTTAAACTCAGAATTACATGATGCTTATGCGGTATTTTTTGCTGGACCATTAGATGCAGAAGCCAAAGAAAAAGCGTATGCAGAAATTGATCGTTTGTTGACATATATTGATCAAGAAATTGAGTCATCAGACCATGAATATTTGGTGGATGATAACTTCGGCCCAGCCGATGCATATTTGTTTGTCATCACCAATTGGTCAAACCATATTGAGCATGATTTAACCCCTTATAGTCATGTAGTTGAAATCCGTAATATAGTCGCTGCGCGGCAGTCGGTACAAATTGCGATGCGTGATGAAGGCTTGATTCCTTAATTAGCTTTTATTTGCCAGAATCAGCTAATAAAAAAGACGTTGAGTTAATACTGAACGTCTTTTTTATTTGAGTTGCTGGACTTGGAAAAGACCGTGCAACTTTATTATGATTATTTAAAGAAATAACCCGTTTCAGGTGAGCTAGCATTCGCCATACGTTTACGTGGCATACGTCCTGCTAGATAAGCTTCGCGTCCTGCTTCCACCGCTTTACGCATCGCAGATGCCATGAGTACAGGGTTTTGTGCTGCTGCAATTGCAGTATTCATGAGCACACCATCACACCCCAATTCCATGGCAATCGCAGCATCACTAGCGGTACCTACTCCTGCATCTACCAATATAGGTACTTTGGCATTTTCTTTAATAATCGAAATGGTATGCGGGTTAAGAATCCCTAAGCCTGAACCAATCAAGCTACCCAATGGCATAATCGCCACGCAGCCCATACTTTCCAATTCTTGCGCCACAATTGGGTCATCTGAAGTATAAACCATGATTTCAAAACCATCGTCAATTAGCGTACGCGCAGCTTTCAAAGTTTCGGTGATATTGGGATATAGGGTTTTTTCATCGCCCAAAACTTCCAGTTTGACGAGGTTGTGACCATCCAGCAATTCACGCGCCAGCATGCAGGTACGTACGGCACTGTTGGCATCAAAACAACCCGCGGTATTCGGCAAAATGGTGTATTTTTCTGGTGGAATCACGGAAAGTAAGTTGGGTTGATTTGGATGTTGTCCAATGTTTACACGACGAATGGCAACGGTGACAATTTCTGCGCCACTGGCTTGAATCGCCAAATCTGTTTCGGTTAAATCTTTATATTTGCCCGTACCCACCAATAAACGTGAATTAAAGGTACGTGAACCGATTTTAAAGGTATCTTGCATGGGTGCTCCGAGTTTAGCCGCCACCAACGGCATGAATAATTTCAATGCGGTCTTGATCGCAAATAGGGGTTTCGGCAAGTTTACTTTTGGCAATAATTTTTTCGTTTTGCTCTACGGCAAAACGTTTGCCTTCTAAATCTAATGCCTGAATCAGTTGTAAAAGGGTCGTGTGAGTGGTCTGTTGTGCTTCGCCGTTCAGATAAATTTGCATGACCGAGAATCCATCTTAAAATTACAAAATACGATTGGGCTTTATTTGGTATGTTTCATGGCTTGCCATGCTAAGGTCAGCCAACCCGCAATCATGAGCGCACCACCAATTGGGGTAATCATGCCCAAACCGCGTACAATGTCCAATGCCATGATATAAAGTGAACCGCAGAAAAATAAAATACCCAGTTGAATCAGAATAAAACTGGCTTTAATGGGAAGTTGTGGAATCACTTTAGCCAAGATGCCTAAAGCCAAAAGTCCAAGAGCATGATAGAAAAAATAATCTGTTGCAGTTTGCCACCATCCCAATTGAATTTCAGTCGCACGGGCTTTTAAACCATGTGCACCAAATGCACCAAGTAACACCGCAACCGCTAAATTCAAGGCAGAAATTGCAATCCACATACGCAAATTGACCTATTTAATTTTGCGCTTAACCTTAGCACATTTTTCAGCTTGGGAAAATCTGAGAATTGCCTGCCTGTATGCCAGTTGTACGAATCCAAGGCAATAAAAAAGGGCAGTTTGCCCAATTTTATTTTTCGATGTGCTTGCATTAATTTGGAAGAATGTCAGTTTAGTTTGATGACATTGCCACTTTAATTTTTTCCATGGCATTTTTTTCGAGCTGACGAATACGTTCTGCTGAAACATTATATTCTGCTGCCAATTCATGCAGGGTCGATTTATCATCATCTAACCAGCGACGCTGCAAAATATTACGTGAACGATCATCCAACTGCTCCATAGCTTCATGCAGAGCAGAAGTGCTTTGTTCTTCGTAGTCTTCGTTTTCGACCAAACGTGCAGGGTCGTAACGGTTATCTTCCAAATACAATGCAGGTGCAACATAAGTTGAACCTTCATCGTCATCATCGCCCTGTGCTTCAAAAGCTGCGTCATAAGCGGTTAAACGACCTTCCATTTCCAAGACTTGTTCTGCAGTCACATTTAAGTCATTGGCAATAGATTGTGCTTCTTCAAGCGTCAGTTTTTTGCTCGATTTTTTGAGGCTACGCAAATTAAAGAACAATTTACGCTGTGCTTTGGTGGTGGCAATTTTAACAATACGCCAGTTACGAATAACATATTCATGAATTTCAGCTTTAATCCAATGCACGGCAAATGACACCAAACGCACGCCCATATTCGGGTCAAAGCGTTTCACGGCTTTCATTAAGCCCAAGTTGCCTTCCTGAATTAAATCGCCCTGCGGTAAACCATAGCCCGCATAACTTCGTGCAATATGCACCACAAAACGTAAGTGCGACATGACCAACATTTTGGCAGCGTCTAAATCTTGATCGTAATAATAACGCTCGGCTAACTCTTTTTCTTGTTCAGCCGTTAAAATAGGAATTTGGTTAACAGTACTAATATAAGCCCCGAGGTTTACCCCTGGTGCAGATAATGACAGGGGCATCAACTGATTGCTGCTGTCACTCATGAGATCTCCTTATAGGATTGGGTAGGTAAAATAACCGATGTCTTTATCTTAATGCCAATATTCTACTTAAATAAGTAAAATTGGTGTAGATATGTAAATCTTTATAGCAATAAGCGGCGAATATTAAGTCATTAAAACAAATGAACAATCAAATAGATGCACTTATTGCGATGATTTTGGCTTGGCAACATCAATCACATAATGAAACTCTGTTGCCGAAATCTGGCTTGCTTCACAGCCGTATTGATGTAACTGACAATAACGCGCCACATCTTGCTGGCTGTGCGGATCAGATGACTTCAATAAAAACCGTGCAGAATCTGAATGTTTAAGGGCACGTTTCAGCATCAATAAAGGCATAGGACAAGGTTGTCCCATAGCATCAATCACTATGATAGGTTGTTCGGCATCACACAGCATTGAAGTAAAATTTCGCCTTAAAAAACAGAATGATCATATTAGCAAATTCGTTCACAAATCCCAAATAAATTTCATCTGAAGCATCGGGGCTATTCATTGCGCGGCTTACTGCGCATAAGGGCAAGAGAATTGGCTTATTTTGTGAGATATTTGCAATAAAATTTATAGATCAAAATTGTGCTAAGTCACTTAACAGAAATCAAAATTTTCCATTTGTTCAAATCGTTTCAAACTGAACAAGATAAATCAAAAAAAATCTATTAATTGTCATAAACCCGTGTTAAGCTCGATGCGTATTTAGGATTTTAGATAGACAATCGTTGTTTGTCGCCCTATTACAAATGGATGTAACCGGGATTTTGTTAATAGTTATACAGAATGATTACAAGCTTAGAAATAAAAATATTTTTAAACTTTGTTTGCTCTGCTGTTTGCAACACCGGGTGGTCCTTCTTTTTAATCAATGAGGATTAACTTATGACAGCTCGTGAACAAGGCGTAGTTAAATGGTTCAACGACACTAAAGGCTTTGGCTTTATCCAACGCAATGGCGGCGACGATGTATTCGTTCACTTCCGTGCGATCCAAGGTGACGGCCACCGTTCACTTCGTGACGGCCAACGTGTTGAATTCAGCGTAGTAAAAGGCCAAAAAGGCTTCCAAGCTGAAGAAGTACAGCCACTAGACTAATCTCTCGATTATTCTAAAAAAACGCTCCAATCATGATTGGGGCGTTTTTTATTTGTATTTCTGTTTATAATAGGTCAGTTTTTTGTCTGTATAAGTTCGAGCATATATTTATGTCTTCTGGTTTTGAAACCTTAAATTTACATCCGCAATTGAAACAGGCTATTGATGCTTTGGGTTTCAAGGAAATGACGCCAATTCAGCAAAAGGTTTTAAAATTTACTTTGGCTGGACATGATGCCATTGGTCGTGCGCAAACAGGTACAGGAAAAACTGCTGCCTTTTTAATTAGTGTCATCAACGATTTATTGAATAACCCAATTCAAGGGCAGCGTTATCGTGGTGAACCGCGTGCTTTGATTTTGGCACCTACACGTGAATTGGCTTTGCAAATTGAAAGTGACGCAAAAGATTTAACCAAATTTACCGACTTAAATGTGGTGACTTTGTTGGGTGGTGTAGATTTTGATAAGCAAAAATCACAACTCAATAAAAACTTTGTTGATATTATTGTTGCAACACCAGGCCGCTTAATTGATTTTGTAGAACAAAAAGAAGTTTGGCTCGATCAAATTGAATTTTTAGTGATTGATGAAGCAGACCGTTTACTAGATATGGGCTTTATTCCCGCGGTAAAACGTATTGTGCGTTATTCACCGCGTAAAGAGCAGCGTCAGACGTTAATGTTCTCGGCAACTTTTAGTTATGATGTATTAAATTTGGCTCAACAATGGTTATTTGAACCCGTCACGGTAGAAATTGAACCTGAAAAGAAAACCAATGCCGATGTTGAGCAACGGGTATATATGGTTGCTAAAACCGATAAATATAAATTGCTTGAAGAAATTTTACGTGATGAGCCCATTGAAAAAGTCATGATTTTTGCCAATCGTCGTGATCAGGTGCGTAAGCTTTATGATCATTTAAAGCGAGATGACTATAAAGTGGTGATGTTGTCGGGTGAGATTGCCCAAGACAAACGCTTAAAAATGCTTGATCAATTCAAAAATGGTAAACATAACATCATGATTGCAACTGACGTTGCAGGGCGTGGTATTCACGTCGATGGTGTGTCGCATGTAGTGAATTTTACTTTGCCTGAACAGTCTGATGATTACGTCCATCGTATTGGTCGTACTGGTCGTGCAGGTACACGTGGCGTGAGTATTAGCTTCTTGTCTGAAGATGATGCATTCTATTTGCCAGAAATTGAAAAGGCGATTGGTCAAAAATTGCCATTAACGCGTTTAGATGGTTATTGCTAATCATTAAATTTTTAAGCTATTTTTAGTTTAAATTTTGCTGTTCTTAGTTTAAAAGTCGCTCTCAGTGGAGCGACTTTTTTTGTATTGGGTTGTTGAGTTGTCTTGTCGTATTTACTTTGCCTGACATCTAAAGGTCAGCACAGTTTGATAATCATCATCACGAGCAATATCAGTATTGCGTCCTGCAATCGTACCTAAAACATTTGCAGCTGCTTGAATCATTTGTCCCGTTTGTTCATCTACCACACCTTTGAGTGCGCCGTTATAAGATGTTTTTTCATCGACCAAGACTGGAGTGGCACGCGTACCACAGGTTTTATTGGCAGCTGTAATTGCATTGTTTTTAGAAATAATATAGGACTTACGCACTATCATTTATAGATTCTCTGTGGTAGCAGATGATTTTTATCGAGAATAAAGTCATCAATGAAGTCTTTGATGATTGGTCTAAATAATTTCTTCTGCC